>JALOBU010000010.1 GCA_023228145.1 Bacteroidales bacterium
TCTGATTTTCTGTAAATCGTTTTGCTTTCATATAGCTAATTTAAAATTAAAATTCAATACGAAACGCCTCGCTGGCGCTTCGGCTAAACTCTAATCTCAAATGGCCGACTTTCAGGTAAGCTTACAGTATCACTAATTGAACTACTTCTACCAGCATACGGTGGATTTCCAATAACCACATCAAAACCGCCTTTGTATTCGGTGCGGAAAGCGTGTTCGATGGTACAGGTCATTTTATCTATGAAATGCTGTAAGCCCTTATTCTCACCCATCATCACAAGGGGCTGCTGCCCCTTGTAATCGTAATCTGCGGGGTCCTTGAGATCATTGTTTGCTGCACTGTTATCAGCAATGGGCTGCAGCCCCTTACTGATGTCAGGCAGAGAGTGCTTTATCCTGTTTGTTTGTATATAATTTATTGTGGCTGCCAATTGCCGGTCATTAGTAATCTCTTTCTTATTGAATTTTTGCGCCCAAAGGTGAAAGGTCTCGTCGCTGGCAATGGCTTTGTATTCTTTAAATTTCTGTGCAGATTTTCCTTTGAGCTTTCTTACAATATTGGCCAGTTCTTCTTCTTCGCATACCAGTATGATATGAATATGGTCGTAACAAACATTATAAGCCAGACAATTCAGCGCATCTTCAGTAATAATATCACAAAGTATTTCGGTGATTTTTACCGAATCTTCTTCGTCAAAACATATAGAACGGTCAATATGCATCTCTCCGTCGGCCTTTCGCTGCCGTACCCTGTATTCAACCATACGTTGCGAAGTGCGCGTATCGTGGGTAGCGGTGGTAATATGCCATATCTTCTTTTTCTTTTCTTTAAAAATATTCGGAAATTCTTTTTGCCAGTTAAAAGCTTTATTGCCTGCAACAGCAGGGTCATCAATCAAAGAGTTTCCGCATTTGATATTATTATTCAGCGAGCTTAGTTTACGCCCTTTTTGTGCAGTACGCAGCCATAATGATAGTTTGGCTATTTCAACACTTTCTTCGTTTAAATCCACCCCGTAAAGATTGTTTTCAAGAATAGTGTTTTCAATATTCGGGAACACTATGCTGCTGTCCAAAACCCTTGCCTGTAATTCATCTATTAATTTGTGTTCGTCAATTAAAAAATTCAATGCCTGCACAAGAAATGCACCCGAACCACAGGCAGGGTCGCATATAGTAAGTTTCAGCAACCAATTTCGATAAGCATCAAGTTTTTCAACCAACTTTTTCTTTTTTTCTTTGCGTTTGGCATAGCCAAATTCATCCTCATTAATCACTAATTCATTTTTCTTTTCGTTGCATAAAGCACCAACAGTGCTTTCAACAATGTACTTGGTGATGTATTTTGGCGTATAAAAAATTCCGTCTTTTTTTCTTTTTGTTTTGCTTTTATCGGTTTCTTTCCCTTCAAGTTCTGCCTGTATTTGTTCAATTTCGCTTAAACTGTGTTCAAAAATATGTCCGAGAATATTTACGTCAACTTCTGTTTCGTAATTGTAATCGGCTAAGCGGGTCAAATGAGCAAAAAGCAATGTGTCGTCAATAGTAATATTATCCAACACATCATCGGGTTCAAACAAACCGCCGTTGTAAGCAAATATTTCATACTGTTTGCCCTTATGCCCTGTTAAGAGGTAGCCAAAATACTTTTTAAATCTTTCGTATAAAGGCGTGTAACTGTCCAATTCCCTTAACGTTTCCCACTGCTTTAAAATTTCTCTTATGGAGTTTGGCGGTAGTAACAGCCTGTCCTCTGCAAAGAATATGAAAAGAAGGCGGTCTAACAGTTTTTGTGTTTTTTTGTAAACCAATAGCTTGTCATAATTCGGATTCAGTTCAACTATATTGGCAAACAGCACACGTTTAAAAGCCGAATAATCGTTATAAAGTTTCTTGGTAATGTTTTCCTCTTGTGCTACCGATGCCTGCTTTATAGCAAGCGGAATGTCGTTTAAAAGGCATTTTTCAGCCAAACACAAATAAAGTAATTCAAACTTATCCTGTGTCAGGTTAAACAGGTCAAATTCTTCAAAATCTATTGCATTTTCAATATAAAAACGCAGTTTTGCAAAGTTTGAAATGATAACATATTTGCAGGCACTCTGGTTGTTTTTATAATTAAAAGCCTGTTGCTCTACCGTATCTAAATCAATGGTGTCTGTGCCTTTTAATTCAATTATTGCGACAGGTTTGTTGTCTTTTAATATGGCGCCATCCGCTTTTTTGGCATCCTTTTCGTTTTTATACTCGGTAGTCAGGTTATAATTGTTTTCGGGATTAATGGTATAGCCCAAAACAGTACAAAACAATTCTCTTAAAAAACCTTCCTGATACTGCTCTTCCTTCGCATTACGAATATTATCCTGTTTGTTTTTATCGCCAAATTTTTCAACAAATTTGCTGAATGCTTGTTGTACTTGAGTTTTATCAAGGTCTTGCAAGTATTTTTTCAGTACGGAAGATTGGAATAAAGGCATTTCATAATATTTTAAAGGCTATGCAAAGTACAAAATATTTTAGAAATGCAATTTTGTTTGTGAGAAAAATGGATAAGAAAATATACACTAAAAGTGGATAAAGACATTTTAAGTAATGTAGACGTTAGTAAGTAAAAATAAGATTAGGTTGAACCTAATCCATTATTTCGCAGCAATTTTTTTAGCCCCCCGTATCGTACCCCATTATAAAGAAAATCGCCAATAAATCAATGTTTATGGGCGATTTTATATTTATTTGGCAGCCCCGATGAGAATCGAACTCATGTTTTTAGACTGAGAATCTATTTTCCTAACCACTAGAAGACGGGGCCGTGCGGTATTAGTATTGAGATGAACGCTTATACAGACACAAAATTATAACATTTTTTTGGTTTAGGAAATACTTTGAAAATTTTAAGACCTATAGGCAGTAAAAGCCCAAAGGCGTGCAATATCAACACTTACAAACCTTTTTTTGTAGCGGGGGAAAAAAACCATAATATTTACCGTCAGAAAAAACAATAGTTAGGTTTTTTATTTTTCACTAAAATACAAAACATTTAGTTTTTTTGCCGACCCGCATAAAAGAAAAGCAGAAAGCCATCGCACATTTGGCACTTTGTCTTTTGCCCCGACACACAAAGCTTTCGCTCATGCAAAAGCCAAAGAGCCAAATCTTGCTGACCCACAACTTTTTTTTGTATTTATTTAAAAATGATTATTTTTGATTTTGATATATGAATAAACTTGTGTAACAAAATTTAAAGAAAATGTAAAAAAAGGAAATATAAAATATAGCGTTTAGCGAAATTCTGTTTCAGAAAACGACCAAATTTCTAAAGACAAACAGGAAGATAAGCAAAACGCCACGCGAAAGCGTGGTCTTTGCATTACTCTTGTTTGTCGGTTCTTGGTCGGACCTCTGAAACAGCGTAGGCAATTGGCCACACTGTTTTTTTTACAAATAATAAGAATAATTAGGAAAATAAATTATTAACAACAACTAAAAAAGGAGAGTTTATTATGAAAAAAATGTATTTTATTAATGTAATTGCAGTTTTAATGATGTTGCCAGTAATGGTAATGTCTCAAAAGACAAAAGATGTTCAGATTTCAACTTACAAAATGTTAGAGTTCAATGGCTGTGACGCAAAACAAACAAAAAGTGGATTAACGATTGAAGTTGAACCATTATCACCTAAAGTTACATATAATCATTCAGAATTATTTTCTTTTACTTCTGATGATGTAAAAGGCCTTACTAATGCGAACCTTCTTTATCAACCTTATCAGGGCAAAATGTATGAATACACCTTTGGGGCTGGTAATTACTGGCTTGTTGTAATGAAAGTTAAAATAACAAATAATACTGGTCATGTATTAAAAATGAGTGATGCAAGAATCTATTTAAGGATCGAAGGAGAAGACCCCATTAAACCGGTAACAAAATTAGGTGATCCGACTTTAGTAGATTATGAAAACCCGGCAGGTTCAGGTAATTTTATTAAACTTCCCAAAAGTGCTATTGACCAAGATAAAAGTTTAATACAGTGGTCAACGGGCATGTTTGCTAAATGGGATTCGGAAAGGAAAAAAGGTTTAATTTCTTTTGATTATCCTTTAGGGCTGCCATCACAAATTATTGCAGTGAACAAAAAGAATTATAAACTTATTAGTGATGTAGATGTAGAAATATTACCTGATGATTCTTACTATGGTATTTTATTATTCCCGATAACAATTTCAAATACTGACATGAGTTTAAAGCTTTATGAATTTGTCACTAAAACTGATGCCGCCGGTACCCCCACGGAGAAAACAAATTTTGATTTTAAATTTAAAGGTGTAGATGGTAAAAGCTGGTATGATCGGAATTTGAATATTTGGAATCCTGGTGAGCCATCATCACCTAAGGAATATTATGACAAAGAACAGAAAAAGTGGATATTAGGTATTCCTAATAAATAAAGATTATTAAACATGGGCATTTCTTCCAATGCCCATGCTTTTCATTTTATGTTTAAAAAATAAAACATGAAAAAACTATTTTTATTATTTCTGATTTTTAGTCCTGTATTTGTTTTGGCTCAAAATTAAACTAATGATACCGTTAATAAACAAGATTTTAATTACTGCCAAATTGTAGGCATAAGTAATCTTTTGGGAACAAAAGTTACAGTTAGTGTTGATTATGGTGAGGAAAGGTCTTTTTTTAAGGATACAAGGATTATAGATGAAACAACAGGGAAGGTTAAAAAGTTTAATTCAATGATTGATGCACTGAATTATATGGCTTCAATAGGCTGGGAGTTTGTGCAAGCTTATGCTTTTTCTTCTGGTAGTAGCAGCACCCCTGTTTATCATTATTTGTTGAAGAAAAAAAGATAACAACTTTTCCCTTGTTTTAGTCTTTTTTGTTACTATATTGTTACTCAAAAAAATAAAAGGCCTGTAAAATCAATGTTTACAGGCCTTATTTTGTAGCGGGAATAGGACTCGAACCTATGACCTTCGGGTTATGAGCCCGACGAGCTACCACTGCTCCATCCCGCAGTATGTAACGGCAAAGGTACAACAACTTTATCTTCTGACAAGGTTTTTATGAAAAAATATTTTTCACGGCATGAATAATTAACCGCAGACGGTTGATTATTTTTAATTCAATAAGGGATTGAAAATATTTTTAAAGGTACTTTTGCCGTTTAATATTAATGTAATGTTTTTTATAGCTCTGCTGTTTTGTGCGCTGCTGGTATTTGCAGTTCCCCGTAATGCCAAGGCCTATTTTACCCTGATACTTATCGGCATCATGGTGGTTTTCAGCACCAGAATATGCATAGATGTGCTGGTGTCGGGAAAAACCTTTTGCGAAATCCTCCCAATCAATTTCTGGGGGCAAAAGCTCGAATTGATAACCGACCCGTTATCGGCATTATTTATCTGCATAATTAATTTTACCGTGCTTACCGGGTCTTTATTTTCTGTTGAATACATGAAAATGTACAATAATAAATCATCCGCCGAATTATCCATACATTATTTTTCATTTTTTCTGCTGCACTTTTCGATGTTGCTTGTTACCATGCTGCATCATGGTGTTGCATTTTTAGTTGTGTGGGAGCTGATGGCCGTTTCTTCGTTCATGCTGGTGATTTTCGAAAATGAAAAAAGCAGTGTGCTCCGGGCAGGAATCAATTACCTGGTTCAGATGCATATCGGCGCATTGTTTCTGATAGCCGCCTTCATTTTACTTCATATAAAAACAAATTCATATTCTTTTGAAGCGCTGCAGCAATATTTTTATCAAAGCATAAATATTCCTATGTTTTTGTTGTTTTTTGCAGGGTTTGGCATCAAAGCAGGATTCATCCCCTTTCATACCTGGCTGCCTCATGCCCATCCTGCTGCACCCACACACGTATCTGCGGTCATGTCGGGAGTGATGATAAAACTTGGCATTTACGGAATATTACGTATAGTTATGTTTTTGCAGACGGATATTTTGTGGATTGGCATCATCGTGCTGTTTGTATCGTTGGTTTCGGGTATCGGTGGTGTAGCCTGGGCAATCATTCAGCACGACCTGAAAAAACTTCTTGCCTACCACAGCATCGAAAACATCGGGATCATCGGCATTGGCATGGGTATCGGACTTATCGGAATTGCCATTCAAAATCCTGCGCTGGCTTTTCTGGGTTTTGCCGGATGCCTGTTGCACGTGCTGAATCATTCGCTGTTTAAGTCGTTGCTGTTTTATGGTGCGGGCATCGTTTACATGAAAACACATACGCGCAATATTGAATTTATGGGCGGGCTGATTAAAAAGATACCCATTACGGCCCTGTTGTTTTTAATTGCTGCTGTTGCTATATGCGGCTTACCGCCATTCAACGGATTTGTTTCCGAATTTTTGATTTATAATGGCTTCATCATTGGGTTGTCGGGGCAGGGGATCTGGATAAAAGTGCTAATGTTGTTATCGTTGCTTGGGCTGGTAATTATTGGCGGGCTGGCAGTGTTTTGTTTTACCAAGGCATACAGCGCGGTATTCCTGGGCAATGAACGAAAATCAGATTTAACGGGTGTTACAGAAGCAAAATGGCATACGATCGTACCACTTTTTATCATTGCAGCCTGCATCGTATTTATAGGTTTGTTCCCTCAGATTGCACTTCGCCCTGTTACCTTTGTTGTAAACAGTTTATATGCCGACATTCCCGAAAATCCTTTATCACATAATACATTACCTCTGATCCGGAATATCGGCATTGCCGGAATAATTTTGATTGGCATAATTCTGCTACTTGTTTTTTTACGAAAAATCATCACGCGAAATGCTGCCAAAGAATCTGCCGGCACCTGGGGCTGCGCCTATGACGGGCCAATACCTAAAGGACAATATACCGCCACATCCTTTGCCGAAAACTATACCGATATCGCACAGCCCTTATTGAACATAAAAACCAATTACCGGACGATGGAGCCCGGGGATATTTTTCCAAAACAGCGCGGATTCGAAACCGAAAGTGAAGACATGATGGAGAAAAAAGTTTTCGGGAAATCCATAAAATTTCTTAACAGGATGTTTTCTAAGCTGGCGATTATTCAAACAGGAAATACGCAGCATTATATTTTGTATGCTTTTCTGATGATTATATTGCTGCTGGTGTTGACCGTTTTAAATATAATATGACATGACCGGATTTTTACTGATATTATTTTGTGCAATCTTTTTTCCGGGCATAATAGTGCGTGTCAAGAGCATGGCGTCGGGCAGAAAAGGCCCCGGGGTGTTTCAGCCCATGAAAGATATTTTCCGTTTGTTGAGAAAAGGGAATGTTTACAGCGCCACTACCAGTATTATTTTCCGCTTGGCGCCGCCCGTATATCTGGCTTCTATCATCATGGCCATGTTGTTCCTGCCGGTTGGCGGGCAGAGTGGTGTACTGTCGTTTAAGGGCGACTTTGTATTCTTTGCCTATGCACTAGGACTGGGAAAATTCTTTATGATCATCGGAGCCATGGATACAGGCAGCAGCTTCGAAGGCATGGGCGCGAGCCGCGAAGCGCTGTATTCCATGCTGATTGAACCTGCCTTTTTTGTGCTGATGGCTTCGTTTGCCATGCTTACCGGCTACAGCTCGTTTTATGAAATTTATAATTCATTGTATTTTGATTCGTATTTAGCCGTTTTTACAGGACTGCTTGCTGTGTATGTACTTATACAAATCATCATGATCGAAAACAGCCGCATGCCTTATGATGATCCCAAAACACATCTTGAACTCACTATGGTGCACGAAGTAATGGTGCTTGATTTTTCGGGCTTTGACCTGGGCATGATACAGTTTGCGTCGGCGCTGAAGTTTGCTGTTTTTGGATGCCTGATGGCAAATTTCTTTTTAACTCCCGAAACGCCTCTTCATTATTTGTTGTTGATTTTTATTGCGGTGCAGTTTTGTTTTGCTGTGCTGGTGGGTTTGCTCGAATCGTTCAGGGCGCGGTACAAACTCAGGAACAACAACCAGGCGATACTCACATTGACGCCCATAGCCATTCTGGTGTTCTTCAGTGTTTTATTAATCATAACAAAACATTTTTAATTGATGACAACATTACTGACCATCATATTCATCATCACCTTGTTTTATTCGGCCATTTCGGGCCGGCTGTTTACTCTCATCAACCTGTTGATGATTCAGGGCTTCCTGCTGTTCGGTGTTGCCCTCATTGAACTGAACGAAATGAATATCATCAATTTTATTTTTATCCTGCTGGAAACCTTAATTTTCAAAGCCATGGTTGTTCCGTATTATCTTAAAAGAACCATCAGGCAAAACAATATCAAGCGCGAGGTGGAACCTTATATTTCAGGATTTAATTCGCTTATCATAGTGTCGGTGCTGATAATACTGAGTTTTATGCTCACATTTTCCCTGAATGAAAGTTTTCAGAAGATCGTATATTTCACTGCCGCTTTTTCAGCCATTATCACAGGATTGTTTTTAATGATTTCACGTAAAAAAATCATCACCCACATCATAGGATATGTGATACTTGAAAACGGCATCGTGTTGCTGGCCTTTTCGGTCGGAAACGAAATGCCTATGATAGTCAATGCGGGAATTTTGCTCGACATACTTGTAAGCGTGTTGCTGTTCGGATTTTTCCTGAGCAGAATACGATACATCTCTAAAGATTTTGAAATAACAAAACTAAGCAAGCTCAAAGATTGATGATACTTGTTTATTTCATATCGGCTGTAATTATTGCTGCGTTGATGGCGCTGCTGAGGAAAGAGTTTGTGCAATACACGGCTATGTCGTTGTTTGTTGCTTTGCAGTTGTTTCTGAATGGATATTTGCTTGTTTGCGGAGAAATCAGGTTTCCCGACTATTTTATGGCAGACCCGCTGGGCATGATATTTCTTTCGTTGCTTACCATTATTTCCGTTACAACGATTATTCAGAGTTTTGTATATTTCAAAAAACGCAGCGATTCCATAGCGCACAGGGCATACTACCTTGCATCCATGGTTATTTTTATCAGCAGCATGACAGGCGTTTTTTTGTCGAACCATATCGGTGTTATGTGGATATTCGCCGAAGCCACCACCTTGTCCATTGCATTGCTTATTTATCACGAGCGCACTTCCGAAGCCATTGAAGCCACATGGAAATATGTTTTTATCTCCACCATAGGGTTGTCATTTTCGTTCATCGGAATATTGCTTCTCGACATCAGCATCAGCGGATTTCATTCGTCAATATTTACATTTTCCGGCTTGCAGAATGTGTTTATAAGCATACAGAATAAAATGATGCTGCAGCTTGCCTTTTTGCTGATTGTCATTGGTTTCAGCGTTAAGATGGGTGTGTTCCCGCTTCATACGGTTTGTATTGACGCGCATTCTGTGGCGCCCAGCCCGGTGAGTGCGATGGTATCCACCTCGCTCATGAATGTCGGTTTTGTGGCAATATTCCGGTTTTATATCCTGCTTTCAAAATCTTCCATTGCAGGATGGATGAATCATGTATTGCTCATTATCGGCTGCCTTTCGGTGTTATTTGCCGCGATTTACCTGGTCAAAGTAAAAAACTTTAAAAGGCTCATTGCATATTCAAGCATTGAAAATATGGGAATAGTCGCCGTTGCTATTGCTGTCGGAGGAATAGCCTGGTTTGCTGCAATTTTACACCTGATCATTCACACGCTGGTGAAAGCCGGTATTTTTTACCAGATAGGCCAGCTCATCCGTTTTTATAAAACCAAAAAAGTTTACCTCATAGGAAAATATTTCAGCGTGAATCCCCTGGGCGGCTTGGTGCTGATTGTGGCTTTTATCATGCTGTCGGGCATACCCCCTTCGGGATTTTTTTATACGGAATTTTTAATATTCTATTCCATGTTCAGCGGCGGATATGCTGTGGTAGCGGTGCTGATAATGCTGCTGCTGTGTTTTATCATTTATACTCTTGCCAAATACTTTTTTAAAACATTGTTCGGGCAGATTGAGCCGCAAGTGCTGGCTGAAGGGGAAAAAATCAGCAGATGGGAAAGTGTGCCGCAACTAGTGCTTTTGATAGCCGCACTGGCCGTAAGTATTTATCCTCCGCCTTTTTTACTTGATATGATACACGCCGCAATAGTCACATTACCAAAGTAGCCTGCATATGAACCACATCATTCTTGAAAATAACTCTTCCGTTCCGCTTCAGCAAATCCCATTGCTTGAGTACACCGGTTTTTTTCAGGAGGTGTCCAGACTGCTCAGGAACCCGGATTGTCATTGTGTCAATTATTATGCTTTTCCAGAGACTCCGGATTTGTTACGATTCATTGCTGTTATTGCCGATGATGCTGCACACAACTTATGTGTCACATCCTTTTCAAAACCGCTGACAGATAAAACACCACTCGAATCACTGGCTGCACGCCATTATGCCGTACATATTTTTGAACGTGAAATTCATGAGCAGTATGGTGTGATGTTTTCCGGACATCCATGGCAGAAACCGGTGAGATACCCTTTTAACAGGAATGATAAAAGTGCTGCGATCGGGAATTACCCGTTTTACCACATCAGTAGTTACGAATTGCATGAAGTTGGCGTTGGGCCTATACATGCAGGAATTATTGAGCCCGGGCATTTTCGTTTTATCTGTAACGGCGAAAAAGTGCTGCACTTAGAAATACAACTTGGATACCAGCATCGCGGCATTGAACAACTTATGTCGAAGAATAAAAGCTTGTTGCATCAGACACTGCTTGCAGAAAGCATAGTCGGCGATACGGTTATCGGGCACAGCACGGCATTCGCACAAATAGTTGAAACGCTGAATAATATCCATGTGTCTGAAAATTTGCAGATTTCCCGCACGATTGCCTGCGAGCTTGAACGGATCGCCATGCATACCGCCGACCTTTCGGCATTATGTACCGACGTTGCTTTCCAATTGGGCAGTGCTGTATTGCAAGGATTGCGAACGATAATCATCAACACATTTTTAATCTGGTGCGGCAACCGTTTCGGGCGCAAACTCATCCGTTGTGGCTATGAACCGTTTGTGTTTGACACAGCGCTAGTTTCAAAAATAAAACACAATCTGGATTTGTTTGAAAAGCGTTATACTGAAATAAGCGATAAAACATTCGACATGCCCAGCGTGCTTGCACGTTTCGAGCGTACGGGCATTATTACACATGAACAAAACCAGTTGATAGGTGCCGTGGGCATGGCAGCTCGCTCGGCAGGGCTTAACCGCGACATAAGAGTTTCGCATCCGTTTGCTTTTTATGGTAACATGGAGCATAACCCGGTGGTTCTTGAAGGGGGCGATGTAAAAGCCAGAGCTAAACTGCGCGACCTGGAAATAAGGCAGTCGCTGAAACACATTCGTAAATTATTGTCGGAATATAGCATGGATGGGAAGCCGCAGAATAATAAACCGGAAAAATTGAAATCCGCACCAGATATGTTTGCCGTTTCGCTTACTGAAGGCTGGCGTGGAGAAATTTGTCATTGTGCCGTTACAAATAATGAAGGATATTTGAAAAACTATAAGATAAAAGATCCTTCGCTGCATAATTGGATGGCGCTGGCGCTGGCAGTGCGAAACAACGATATTTCTGATTTTCCAGTCTGCAACAAAAGTTTTAATTTGTCATACTGCGGCAACGATCTGTAAAAGCAATCATTATGATACGTACCATAAAGATTTTAAAGCACCAGGGGAAGCAATATATTAAGGATTTACAGAAGGTATGTCTGACGGAACTGCATCACGGCAAACCTGAAATAAAAGCACAAGCCTGCATAGAAAACTGTAATGAATGCGTGCAGTTATGTCCTACAGAAGCTATAACTTTGCAGCCGCTTACCCTGAATTTGGGAAGTTGTGTTTTTTGCAGAGAATGTGCAGCGTGCCCAGAAGATATTATCCGGTTCAGCAACGATTATAAAATTGCATCCAATAATCTGGATCTTTTAAAAATAAATTCCAGCACAGGAAGTATTAAATTTAATTCCGAGCTGATACGCAATGAAATACACCAGTTATTTGGCGGTTCACTGAAACTGCGCTTGGTATCTGACGGCAGTTGTAATGGTTGTGAGTTGGAACTGAATGCCGCTGATAATGTTAATTTCGATATGAGCCGCTATGGAATCGAGTTTGTGGCTTCGCCGCGCCATGCCGACGGATTGGTGGTTACAGGAGCATTAGTTGAAAACAGTTTGCATGCGCTGGAGCTTACTTATGAAGCGATACCCAGTCCCAAAATAATCATTGCTGTTGGTGCATGCGCCCTGAGCGGAGGAATTTTTAAAGAAAGCGACGCGTTGAACCGCAGTTTTTTTGAAAAACATCCGCCCGATCTTTATATTCCCGGCTGTCCGCCTCATCCACTTACGATTATCAACGGATTGTTGCAACTTTTAGGAAAGATATAATACCGATTGGTATAAGCTTAATGGGCCACAACAAGTTTTTTTATACTACGGATTTCACCACAATCCAGCCGCACAAAATAAATTCCGGGATTCAGGACAGCTGCTCCTGATAATGCAAATTGATAATTGCCTTTATCTTTTATTCCGCTGAACAGGCATAAGATTTTTTTACCCGACAGGTCGAAAATACTTAAATCCATTGGTGTTTTTCGGGTAATACCAAGTTTGATAGTAGTATTATTATTTGCGGGATTTGGAGCAATAGTAAAGGAAGATAACAGAGAACTCACAGCATTGTCAATACCTGTGGGTGTGTAGTGAATACGAAACGTAATATTGTAATTTATCGCGTCGTACATGTCGTCAGGTATGTCAACTTCAATATGCAAAATAGTTTTTCCGCAAAAATGCTCAACGGCATGGATTACCATGTGGTATGGGCCCGAAGAATCAATGACAGCAAAGTCCGATACATCACCGCAGTAAGCAGGGAGTTCCACAGGAAGATAAATCCTGGTATCGCTGAAATGAAATTTATCCCAGGCAGGGAAATAGGCAGTGGCTGCGTCGGGTTTTTTATAAGTCATCACTATGTCGAGCGTATTTTCGTTAATGGAATCTATCGTTGCCTTTGCGATTTTTAGAGAATCGGAATGATTCAGATGAAAAGGATTATACAAGGGGTCGCCGAAGTAGATGCGGTTGGCTTTACCACCCAGCATGCCGCTTGCACCGGACCAGTCGTTGGGGTCGAAATTGCCCGAAGGATAAATGTCATCGGCATAAGATGATGAGTTCCATTGATAAATACGAAGGTTGGGCCGGTTACCGAGAAAGCCCATCACCACGGCGTCATTACTTCTTTTATGTATGTCGCCCAACGGTTCATCGTATAGAAATGTATTGTAAACGTCTTCGCTCTGGTCGTTGGCGTTGTTGGCGCCGCAGGGGGCAAAATATCCGGTAATGCCTGTTTTAAGTATTTGTAGCGCAAAGCTGAAACTATCGCTCATGGTATAAAATTTAACCAGTCCCTGCGTGTTACCGAATGTGGCCATGATGTCGCTTTCCACCATCACTTTTTTGGGTTCGCCCGAATGGCAAGCTCCATTGTAAGCTACGGCAGGGTAAAGGTTCTGGGCGCCGATATCATAACTGGTAAGTCCTGTACGCGCATAAGCCGTGTCTTCGATTTTTGTGCTGTCAAAAACCCATACGGGAGGATTGGGATTTGAATTTCCTCCTTCGAAAAGCCACAACATGTGCGGGTCTCCATTATGCCCGATGTCGAGTATTTTATTTGCCTGCATGTAGTAGGAATTGGTGACAAAAAAATCATGCCCCGAGCCATTATCATTAGTTTCCATGTTTATGTACGAATACCCCGAAGGTTCTAAATATTGCATATAATCGCCTGGGCTGGTGTAAACAAAATTCAGCGAAGATGCCGCATACCCGCCTATATAAAGAGGATAATTTAAAATAGTGCCGATGGTTTCGGCATAAATGATGTTGTTCACAAAATTAATGGCGTCCTGAGCCGTTGCTCCTGTAATATAACCATAAGAGAAATCGCTGAAAGGGTCATCGTCAAGGTTGGTGCTCATCATTAGAAACCGCCTGACAAAATTAATATCCAGTTCGATGGGTTTAAGCACTATGGCAACATATCGGGGAGAAAGGTTTATCAGTGTCGGGAGCAAATCATTAATCGAATTCGGGCTGAAATGAATTACCTGTGCACTGCGGTAAGTGCTGAGCGTTTGCACGGCAGGGTAATATGGGTCGGTATCGTCAATGGTTGTAAGAACAACATAAATATCGCTTTGTTGAGAATACAAACTGTTAGGGCAAAGAATAAAACAGAATACAAACAGAAAAAACACTAATTTTTTCATATATAAATGATTTTAAAAATATGTAAACAATATTTCATGAATTTTTTCGATTCGTTATGTAGGCATTTGGCATCAAGTAAAAGTAATAAATAATTTGAACTTATATAATAAAAACTCATGTAAAATTATGAACAACAGCAAGAGATTAATGAAACAATAGTGATAAATAAACAAAAACATTAAAAGCGAAAGCTTATTTTTGTATTTAAATACAGGGGGATGAAAAAAAACAGTTATTTCTTAACAATAATTTTTTGTATCGCTTTTATCCTGGCACGTAGTTTGTCGTTGGCGCAGCATAATACCTGTCAGGACAGCACTATTCATGATGCTGTGGATTATTTTACGGATAATTATCTGAGAGCGGAAGATTTTATTTATAAACCAAACATTAAAACCGTGTTGTTTTACAGGGAGGGTTTTGTGCTGTCTCCGCCGATAATAAACATCAATGAGGGAGAAAAACTGGTGCTTAAATTTGACGATCTTGACGCCGATTACAAACACATGAAATATACCCTGGTGCATTGCAATGCCGACTGGTCGCCCTCTGACCTTCAGCCCAACGAATACCTCAGCGGGTTTTATGAAGACGAAATCACCGAATACAAGCCCTCTTTCAATACACTGCAGAAATATACACATTATACTGTAACTATTCCCGGCGACAATATGCAACCAACCTTATCCGGAAATTACTTGCTAAAAGTATATATTGACAACGAGCCCGATAATTTAATACTAACCCGCCGCATGATGATTGTTGACCCTAAAATTACTATTACTGCCATTGTGAACAAACCCACAGTGGTTGAATACCGTAACTATAAACAGGAAGTAGATTTTTCCATTGACAAAACAGGCTATACCGTTAACAACCCCTATCAGGACCTAAAAGTTATTATACAGCAGAATGGCAGGTGGGATAACGCCATACGAAACATAAAACCCTTGTATATCAAAGGAGATATTCTTGACTATAACTATGAAGAGGAGAATGTTTTCTGGGGAGGCAATATTTTTCGCGAGTTCGATATCAAGGCGATGAATTTTTATACAGAATATATCAGTAAAATATCTAAAGAGACCGATGGCTACCATGTGTTTCTCGATCCCGAAGAACGCAAAACATTTAAGGTGTTTCTGTCACGTTCGGGAATCAACGGGAAGGTGTTTATTAAATCTGACGATAATGCCCGTAATAGTGATGTAGAAGCCGAATATGTTCATGTGCATTTTTTTCTTAATTATCCTGTACCTTTAACAAATGGAGCCGTATATATTTTTGGCGGACTCACCGACTGGAATTATAAAAAGGAAGCAAAAATGGTTTATAATTATCAACTTAAAGGTTATGAAGTTTCCTTGTATCTTAAGCAGGGTTTTTACAATTACCAGTATGTTTTTCTTGAAAATGGGAAACAAGTAGGCGACGAAACGCTTATTGAAGGCACACATTACGAGGCCAATAATGAATATTCCATATATGTTTATCACCGCGAGCAGGGAAAAGTTCACGATGTGCTGGTTGGCCTTAAACAATTCAACACTTTCAGTAAATAAACCATATAGCATTAAAAATTATTTTATTTTTATGGCGCTTGCTATTACGAGGAAGTATGATATGTTTTATAAAAAATTAATGTATCATTTTTGAACATTAAATTATAATAACTAATTTTGACCGCCCAAAAACAACAAATAGAGTATGAAACAAGATTTTGACCCGAAAAACAACTATGAAGAAACTAAAAATGCGATAGGTTTTGTTGCACTGAAAGATGCTACACAGAACGATTGGACCCGCATCGGATTCATGTCGGGACTGGAAGTACATCAACAACTTAAAACCAAACAAAAACTTTTTTGCCATTGTCCCGCCGGTATTTTTCAGAAAAAGAACCAGTACGATGCCGAGCTTATTCGACACATGAGGCCAACGCTCAGCGAGCTGGGGGAATATGATGGCACGGCATTGATGGAATTTAAAACTCGCAAGGAAATCATTTACCGCATAAAGAATGAAACCGCCTGTACTTACGATGTGGACGACACTCCGCCATTTAAGCTGAATAAAGAAGCGTTGGAATATGCCCTGGAAATTTCTTTATTAAACAAACTGAATATTGTCGGCGAAGTACATATCACCCGCAAGCAGTATCTTGACGGTAGCATACCCACCGGCTTTCAGCGTACGGCTATTTTAGGTGTGGAAGGCGAAATACCGCTGAAAAATAAAAAAATACGACTTATTCAGCTCAGCATTGAAGAGGATTCCTGCCGCGAAATATCAGACATCGGGCACGTCAGAATATATACAACCGACCGCCTTGGCACGCCTCTCATAGAAACAGTGACTTATCCCGATATGCTTAATCCTTATGAAGTGAAAGAAGCCTGTGATTACATTCGTTTTTTGAACCGCAGCACAGGCAAGGTACGTACAGGCATTGGCGCCGGAAGGCAGGACGTGAACGTAAGCTGCAAGGGTGGCACACGTGTGGAAATTAAAGGAGTTTCGCATACACGATGGATACCCAAACTTACACATAACGAAGCATTCCGCCAGTGGGCACTCCTGCATATACAGGAAATCTTAAAAAATAAATTCGGCGACGGCAGCAAATGGAAAATGAATTACAAGCAAATTGACCTTGGAAGTTTCCATTTTTCAAATCTTCCGATTAATGATGAAAACAAAAAATATTATCAATTTTATGCAATAAACCTTCCGGGATTCAAAAAATTATTATCACATTTTACACAACCCGGAAAAATGTTTGCCGATGAGTTCAGCGAAAGGTTAAAAGTTATTGCCTGCATTGAGCAACCCAACATGACTCATTCCGAAGAATTCCAGCCTTTTATCAGCGAAGATGATTTTTCGAAAATACGAACCTTGCTTGAAGCCGAAAGCGAAGATGCACAGATAATTCTCTGGGGACCCGAAAATGATATGAAAACCGCGCTGGAAACCGTGGAAGAACGTTGTAAATGGGCTTTTAATGGCGTACCCAACGAAACCCGCAAATCCTTTGAAGACGGCACAACAATCTTTGAACGTGTACTGCCGGGCGCCGACCGCATGTATCCTGACACCGATTCGGTTCCTATTCCCCTGCATGACGAATATATCAACAGCTTAAAAGAAAGATTGCCTGAAGAAGTAATGACACGTTATCAGATACTAAAAAAATGGAATGTCCCGGAAGATACTTATAATTTCATTTTCAAAAAGAACTTATTTCCCGTCATTGAAAAAATTGTTGCTGAGCTTGGTTATAACCCTAAATTTATGGGAACATTTTTTGGGCAGACCTTAAAATTTGTAGAAGGGCATTACGAAAAATCACCTTTCTTCTGCTACGAAATGATATACGACCTTTTCAGTTACATTAAGAAAAGCGAGCTGGACACCCAAATAGCCAAAAAAATGCTTCCGGTACTTATTGAACATCCCAAAATGGATTTTGATTCAATACTTGCCACTATAAAATTTAAGAAAATAAGCAAAGCGGAGATACTTTCCGATATTTCGTTTATGAAAGAAAAATTCAGTCAGATACAAATATCTAACAACCCCGATGTAGGAATACACTGGATTATGGGAAACCTGCGGAAAAAAGCTACCGGAAATATTAACCTGGCTGAATTAAAAGAAATAATAGAAACAACACACTAAAGAAATAATTATCCATGAGCGAAGATTTTTTTCAGGGTTATAAAGGAGAAGCACTGGAAGTTCTCAAAAAGTTTAATGTCAGAGTATGGGGTCAGGCCGAAGTGGATACCACGCGAGGTTTGTTCAAGGGCACCGTGTTGCCACGAGCTGAAAACGACGACGACAAACATATCGTTCTTAAAGTTATCACGGGCTATAACATTGGCGTTGATATTGATACTATAAAGACGATGAAAGAGGTGGGTTATAAAAAAGCCAACTATAAGATACCCGAGAAGGAGTTTCCTTATACGCCAGGTTTACCAAAAGTGAAATTAATAGGAACGGGAGGTACTATAGCTTCCCGCCTTGATTACAGAACCGGAGCGGTTATTCCGGCCTTTACCCCGGGCGAATTGTATGGTGCCGTACCCGAACTGGCAGACATCTGCAACCTGGAAACCGAAAAACTTTTTGCCGTTTTCAGCGAAAACATGGGCCCCGAGCAATACAAAAAGTTAGCTGTGGCTATTGGTCAGGAAATCGAAAAAGGTGTTGAAGGGATTATCATTGGGCATGGAACCGATACTTTGCATTATACCGCAGCAGCGTTAACCTTCATGGTACAAAACCCACCGGTGCCTATTGTGTTAGTTGGTTCACAACGTTCGTCCGACCGTCCGAGTTCCGATGCCGCACTGAACCTGATGCATGCCGCGACTGCTGCTGCTTATGGCGATATTGCCGAAGTGATGGTGTGCATGTTCGGCCCTACATCCGATGAATATGGCTTTCTGCACCGCGGTACACGTGTAAGAAAA
This sequence comes from Bacteroidales bacterium, assembly GCA_023228145.1. Taxonomy (NCBI): domain Bacteria; kingdom Pseudomonadati; phylum Bacteroidota; class Bacteroidia; order Bacteroidales; species Bacteroidales bacterium. The sequence goes on from JALOBU010000010.1 coordinate 18,810, forward strand.
ATGCATTCGTCTTACCGCTCAACTTTCCGCACTATTGGAGACATCCCCGTGGGTACTGTTACCCGCAAAGGCGTTTTCCCTCAAAAACCAATATACAACCATCGAAGAAAAGACACTAATGTTAAAATTACCCCTGTTTTTGAAGAAAAAGTAGGTATGCTGTATTATTATACCAATATGCAGCCCGACATGATAGATTCTATGGTGGATAATGGTTATAAAGGAATAATAATTATCGGGACAGGGCTGGGGCACGTTAATAAACCAATATATCCTGCTATTGTCAGGGCCGTAGAAAAAGGAGTGGCAATATATATGACAGTTCAGACATTATGGGGTTATGTTCATATGTTTGTTTATGATACCGGTCGCGACTTGATGGCAAAAGGCATCATTCCTGCAGAAAATATGCTGCCAGAAGTGGCCTATATAAAACTGGGATGGGCTTTAGGGCAAACCAACGACCTGGAAAAAGTGAAAGAGATCATGCTCACACCTATTAACGACGATATCACGCCCAGAGAACCTTACAACGGCTACCTTATTTATCAGGGCGGGGTAAAAGAAGTGGAAGACTTTATTAAGAAAGTACACAAATAATTTTTTGTAAGGATTTACTATTATTCCTCAACAATCCTGACCTCTGTCCTTCTGTTCTTCTGGCGGCTTTCATCTGTTTCGTTATCGGCCACCGGCTGGGTGTCGCCATAACCTTTTGTTAGAATACGTTCAGAAGCTATGCCTTTTTTTACAAGGTACCCTTTAACAGAGTTTGCACGATTCAATGACAATATCATATTTGATTCAGATGTTCCTACATTATCAGTATGGCCTGCAATTTCAATTACCAGCGAAGGCTTCAGTTTCATTACTTCAAGCAAAGTTTCTAAGGCCGTATAAGATTCGGGGCGAAGTGAGGATTTTCCGGTATCAAAAAACACATTATCCAACGTAACAGTTCTGGGAAGGTCATATTTTAATATGTATTCGTAAGTAAACAAGCCTTCCTCTGTAGGGATGCTAAATTTTTTATAATCAACATCACCGTTTATGCTGCGGTATTTGACATCATAGGTGTCGCCTTTAGGTATAAGAATATCAAACTTCCCGTCAGCAGCAGTAACTCCGCTAAATATTTTTTTGTTTTTTCCCCCCGTGAACATTACTTTTTCTCCCGGCCGCGGTATGCCTTTCATGCTGCAAACGCTGACTTTTAACAGCGCGTTTGTTTCTGTGGGCTCGAGAGACTGGGCTAAAAGAAAAAACGGGAAACAGGTCGGCAACAACAAAACAATAATCCGGCAAAAGAGTTTTGTATGATATAATAAAATATACTCACAGTTTCCCGTCATTAAATATGAACGGAACCTTCTTCAGAATATTTCAAAATGGTAAAAAAGAAACAACCTCAAATTTTTCTATTCTGCTAAGAAAAATTTTCTGTGTTAAATTATCCGGCCTTCTTAAAATTTCTTCTCCGGTGTTTTAAAAAACAACTAATGATCAGGTTAATCGTGTGAACAGGCTTTGTTTATAGGCGTTCCCGGTTTTGTAAATTCTGTAGTATAGCCAATTTTTTCAATGGCTTTCACCAGTTCGTCTTTGTTAGTCTGTCCTTCCACAAATTTTACAGTTACAATTTTAGTGTCCAGGTCGGCAAAAACTTCTTTTACGCCTGTTGATTTTATTAATTCTTTTTCAATAAGAGCCTTGCCGTTAGGGCAATGGAATCCTACTTTTATTTTTTCTTCTTTAATAGTTTCTTTAGTTTGTCCAAATGCAGTACCTGCATAAGCAAATAAGAAAACGAATGCCAGGATGCCGATAATTTGTTTTTTCATGATTGTGCTATTTTATTTATTTTTCAAGAGTTAATTGTGATGTGCCGATAAGATTGCCGTCAGAAAACAGGTCAACGACATAAGTGCCGGGAACAAAGTCTTTGGTTTTTGCCCAGTATATGCACAGGTCAACAGCTTTGTTATTATAGGTAATTTGTTCTTTGGCAGTGTACTGCAGTTTTTTTCCCTGATATTCGAACGAATATTCATCACTTTCATTCACGTATAAAATATTTTCTGCAGGATCGGCAATACGCATGTAAACGGTTTTGTTGCCGGCAGAAGCGATAGCGTTTTCACCTATAGTGAAACAGGCGCGTATTTTTTGGGCTTTTTTGGCTTTTTTGGTTGGAATTTCTTTGCCGGTCGAACGAGTTACGATACCATCAATATTTATGTCATAGGTTACCAACGCAGATCCTTTGCTAACGGTTTCCGACAATTCTTTGTTTTCTGAGTTTAGTTCTTTGTTCTCAATTGTAGCAGAATCAAGGATAGTTTTAATATGAAAGTTTTCCTCAATCAAATCCTTGTTTTGTTTTTTTAGTTCTTCAATTTGTTGTTCGTATTCTTTCAGGCGTGTTTCCATCAAAGCCACTTGTTTTTTATATTTTGATACTGTGCCTTCAGAGTTTTTAATTTTCGTCAGAAGGCTTTCAACATGGGCTTTTTCTGCATCAAACATTTCAGAAAGTTGTGCGTTGTCGGCGGATAGCTGGTCATATTCTTTTTTAAGATTTTCCAGCTTGAGTATCATTTGCTCTTTTTCCTGGTTGGCCTGAACAATGGTGTCAGTTTGTTCAGTTATGGTTTTATGGCTTCTGATAAGCTGCCAGCTTAAAATTGCACAAACGACCAACAGGATAAGAGAAAGGTACATGAACAAATTCGGTTTCTTTTTTGTTTCTTGAATTGTTTCCATGATTTTTTTGGTTTAGTTATTTCGAAAATAAGATAAAATGAATTTGCTTAATTTAATACCAGAGATGTTTGTCCAATTTCTTTTCCATCAGTAAATACAGCAATATTATATGAGCCCGGGATTATCCGGTCACTTTTTTCGTAGTAAAGTTTAACATTTATTGAAGAACCTTTATAATATATCTGTTCTGATAACGAATACATTATTGATTTACCTTCAAAATCAAAGGCGCCTCCGTCATGTAAAATTGTATTGTCGGGTCGGGCAATACGCACATAAACATTTTTTAAGCCTTCTGTTACAAGAGGATTTTTTGCCAGAGTAAACGAAATTTTAATTTTTTCAACCCGGCGGGCCTTATCAACAACTTCTTCTTTTTTTCCTCCCTGCTTAAAACGTATGCCTTCGGCCTTAATCGAAAATGCCTGAAGAACAGCGGCATTATTTATTTGTTCGGTTAGAGCTTCTTTATCTTTCTGAAGTGTCAGACTTTTGTTTTGTTCCTCTTTAATATTCTCTTTCATATTGTTTACTTCTGTTTTCAGGGTTTCATTCTCTTTCAGAAGTTTATCAATCTGTGCAACATAATCTTGTGTGATGGTTCGCAGGTAGTCGAGTTTGCGTTGTATTTGTCTTTTTCCTGCATTACTCTCAATCAGTTGTTGTATTTCGGCTGCCTGTGCTTGTATGGTGCTGTCTTTAACTGCAAGGTCCTGGGTAAGGTCGCCATATTCTGTGCGCATTTTTTCATGTTCGTTAAGCAAAGAATCCAGCTCACTTTGAAGTATCTGACGCTCACTTATTGCTTTTTCTTTTTCAATGATAAAAGTGTTAACTTTGGTTCGTGTAGTGATAAATAAAATTAATAATACTAAGATAATAACAGCCTCAACTCCAATGATTATTTTATATGTGTTTGTTTTGGAAGGCTTTTGATTTATATCGGTCATCAGAAATATTTTTTACAAAATTACTTTTTTTATTTTGAAAGAGGAAGTATAAGTATTTAAAACTATTGACTCATGTTATATTTTTATGATTTTTTAGCTTTATTTTTTCCTCGGATTTGTTGCTCGTGCAAAAACACACTACTGAAACACGAAGATATTTTATGCACATTTTGCCTCCACAAACTTCCCAAAACAAATTTTCATCAAGATAAAGATAATCCGGTAAGCAAAATATTCTGGGGAAGGATACATCTTGAAAGCGCATCTTCCATGTATTTTTTTACAAAAGGAGGTAAAGTTCAACACCTTTTACATCAGTTGAAATATAAGGGAAAAAAAGAAATCGGGGTTTATCTTGGAAATTTGTATGGAAAAGAACTCAAAACCTCGGATTTATATAAAGATGTGGATGTTATTATCCCAGTGCCATTACACCCGCGGAAAAATCACAAACGCGGATATAATCAGAGTGAAATGTTTGCAAGGGGTTTGAGCGAATCTTTTTCAAAACCGGTTGATATTAAAGCCCTGATTCGAACACATGCATCGGAAACTCAGACAAAAAAATCACGTTTTAGAAGATGGGAGAATGTGGAGGAGATATTTGCACTTAAAAATCATCAACATTTGTATAATAAACATATTTTGCTGGTTGACGACGTAATAACAACGGGGGCCACTATTGAAGCATGTGGTAAAATTCTTTTAAATATACAGGGCGTAAAACTAAGCGTAGCAAGTATTGCCTGCGCTTTGCATTAGAATTTTGTTGCCAGTACGGCTGTCTTTTTATATTGCTTAACGCTACCCTTCATGTCAATTATTTCCATATAAACAACATAAATTCCGATGTTCGCTTTCCTGCCGCTGTCATCTGTTCCGTCCCATGTAAAAGTACTTTCCGACGAAATAAGCTGGTTTTTTATAAGATATTTTATTAAACGGCCTTTAGCGTCGTAAATAATAATATTCAGCATTTTGCCGGGAGCATCGGCTTTGCAGTGAATGTTCAATACATCATTATATCCGTCGTTATCGGGTGAAAAAATTTCGGGAGCAATACTTACGTTTCCGTCTTCGGGCTCTATGTTCGAATATTGTGAGTTTTTGTATGAGGGAGTAGCAAAACCTACTGTTTCGGAGGCCGAATGCCAGTTGGTAGCATCATTTGCCGGCCTGTTGAAATTAATTCGTTCAAGAGAAACACCATCCATAGAGGTAAGCAAAGGAAAGTGCATTGCTTCATTATAAGAAAAATTATCAATAATTGTGTCTGTAATTGTGGCGAGTATTACTTCTCCTGCATCATCATTGAAGGAAGGAAAAGCTTCCATAGCAATAAAGTTATTTGGGTTTTCAGCAATATATTGGATTTTGACAATATTCGGATTGGTTGTAAAAACAGTATAATCACCCGGGAAGGAAAGAAAGTTGTCGTTTGTTATATTTTTAGGGTTTCCGGGTGATGCAAGATACATATCTTTAAAATCCAAAACCTTAGATGAACGGTTGTAAATTTCTACAAAATCAACACCGTTTTCTTTTGGATTAAAAAGTACTTCGTTAATTACAAGGTCGCCGCTGTCGGGGAAAAGTGGAATAGAAAAACGTATTGTCTGGTTTAAAAGTATTTTGTTCCCTGCACAATCAAAAATACTGTCCGCTACAGTTAATGTGTAAATAACATTTTCTTGCATGTTTTGCGAAAAGTATAAAGAAATTACACGGTATCCAATGTCACTGGTATTAATCATATAAGGGGTACCCAGTCCGTTATCGGCAAAATACTTACCGGTGTTCAACACGGAAATACTATCAATAATTTCGCTGAAGTAAAGCTTTACCTTTGATATTTCCTGACGGTTTACTGAAGCACGAATAATTACAGGACTTGTATTGTCGGAGTTGCTGCCCGCAACCGAGTTCTTTGTTCCCGGAGTCCCCCCATTTATTGAATTTGAAGCATTCCAGTTTCCTGCCTCCCCGCAAGGATTGCCTGCATCAATCTGTTCGAGTGACCAACCACCATCTTCTTTGAAGGGATTCTGGTACCAGTCATCCGTATAACTTACATAATGAATGATTTTATCATCTTTATTTTTCAGAATTATTGTTGTTCCTGTATTGCTAAGCGAAAACGATGACAGGCCAGCAACTTCTCCATACATATTAAATGGTGTAATATTGTTGCTGTTGGTTATAATAAAGAAACTATCTGCGGTAATTGTAACATCAGGTATTGTATAAACTGAGGTTCCAACCAGTAATTTCCAATTTTTAAGGTTTATGGGTATTTGTGTCCGGTTGTATAATTCAAGATATTCATAATTTGGCAATCCGACAGGAGGGTCGGGATCGGCCATGATTTCATTTATCAAAATATCAAATGCAAAACCGCGGTAAAAGACAAAAGTCTTTGTAACCTGTTGCATAGTATTTCCATTGTTGTCCCTGACATTAGAAATATCCATGGAGTATAAAACACCTTCAATAAAAGGTGCCGGAAAAACCAGATGAACAAGCATATTGTTTGCAGGGTCTTTTGTGGCTGTTGCAGGGAAACCTATTCCTGTGGTGAAATAATTATTAATATTTTCTGCAGATGCAGTTTCAATATTTTCGGAAAATAAAACATCAACCTGAGTGGCAGAAATCGCCATTAAATTTTGAGCTTCCGGAGGAATGGTGTCAATAATTATGTCACCGGCATAAATATCATCGAAATAAAAATTAGTTTTGTTTGTGGATGTATATTTACAAAAAAAACCAAAATATTCTGAAATGTTATGAGTCGTCTCAACAGCAGAGCCCTGAAAGGTATAATCGCTTGTTCCCTGCTGGTTAGCATACATTGACCAGGTTCCCGCATTGTCTCTTGTAATTTTTATGCGGTAAGATGATGAAGCTCCGGTATAAATTGTTTGTCCAGTAATTAGCCTTTCAACACTGTTTCCGGTTTGTTTCCACAATGAGATGCTGTCGAAATTGTCATTATTGTCGTCTCCAAGCATTACAAAATATCCATTAAGCTTTCCTTCAAAATTGGAACTGTCCGAAGCAAGATAAATTCTGCAATTATTTGTTACAGACGTGTTGAAAGCAAGTCTCACCCAAAATTCCCATTGTTTGCTGTTTAGATCAGGCATATGTGAATCGGTATAAAGATAAGTTGTGTCGGCAGCCGACAAACCATTAAGCTGCAAACGGGGAGGGATACTCCAGGTGCTGCTGGAATAAGAAGAAATCTGAAATTTTGTTGTTTCGCCCATCCATTGGGGGTTTTGTGTGTAATCACCGTCTGAAAAATCATCGTTTACCTGTGATTTTACTACCAATGAAAGAAAGAATACTATCGCTGTAAAAAACAATATTTTTTTCATGGACAAATCATATCTGTTTTGCTAAAGTATATAAAAAAACCATCCTTTTTCAGGGGATGGCTTCTTTATAAATAAAAATCTTTACCTGAATAAGGTTACAGTTCCATGATAATTTAAAACCTCAACACAATCCCAGAAGTCTCCGTAGTTAACAGTTAAAACGTAAAAATATACTCCGTCAGCCTCATTGCCTCCATCCCACAAATTACTATCATCAGCCCCGTAATTGTCCGATTCATAAATCTTTTTACCCCATCTGTTATATATTTTCATATTACTGTTGGGAAAGTTTTCAATGCCTTTTACTTTAAAAACATCATTTTGAGAATCACCGTTTGGAGTTATGATATTGTATAATTCCAATTCACAATTTTTAGAAATTACTTTACGGGTGTCGCCAACCGAGGTACAGCCAGTAACTGTAACAGAAATCGTATATTCCAACCCTGGTGTCAAGCATCCCATTTCGACATTTCGTGTGTTTTGGCCATGTATATTTGAAACAGGGTCAGTTGCCCACAGGTATGAATATGAAAATTGATCAAGGTAATTGTTAATATCTGTTACTCTCAACCCCATATAATTAAAACTACATATGGACGTATCTTCTCCGATGTCTATTGTTGGTTCGGGCAGTATGGTAACATAAATATTATCAGTAGTTTCACAATTGTATCCGAATTCTTCAGCCACACTAACTGAATAATTACCTGAAGTGCTGACTACTATTGTTTGTGTATGCTGGTTGGTTGACCAGTTATATTGAAATGGCCCTGTATTATTGCCAGCATCGAGTGTTATGGGAACCGTACTGCATATATCGGGTCCTAAATCAACTATTGCGGGCTGCTCCAGAACTTTGATAGTAACAGTGTCAAAAGCCCAGCACTGTGTATTGCTTATTGAACTTAAATTGGCTACATGAACTATAAATATTCCGTCATCTGTTACAGGCTGAGATTGTGTTGTATTTCCTGTTGACCACCAATACTGGTCAGCAACACCTGCATCCAAAGTGTAGGAGAGATTGTTGCCGCATAAAGTTGTGTCCGGGCCGAGGTCAACATCAGGTGTTTGAACTACCTGAACATATAATGTTGTGTCATAAGAACATCCAAAAACATCTATTACTGTAACCGTATAAGGAAATATGCCTCCGGAATCGGGGATAATCATAATAGTGCTATCGTTTATTATACTGAAAAAAGAACCACCCCAAAAAATAGTGTCAATAGGAACCTGATAACCCCAGGTTACCGGTAGTAATGAAGGATCAAGATTCAGCTCCCACCAGAAAATATAGCCGTTGTCAATTCCATAGTCATCACAAATTTCAATATTCCATGTTCCATTGAGGGGACAACCGATCAGTCCTGCAAGTGAATTATTTGGCGTGATGTAGTTGGTGTGGTTAACAGTATTTGTGGAATCAATAGTTCCACCGCCGTTAGAAAGTTGGTCCAGGGTCCCGTGCTGCGGATAGATTTGCGACCAGCAGTAGGTCCAGCCGGACCCATATGGGTTATTTGCCGGATCACAACCATTATCATACATATCATGACTACCACCTCCGTAAGGCTGCCCCATATAAGCGCCACCGGAATGAATGTTGGGATCAAGCTGAACGTTTTGTCCATTCGGACAAATTATGCGAAAGCCAAGGTCGCCGGTAAACGAATGCTCCATATTTACGCAAATAGACAAAATATCATTTACGTTTGTTATTGTTGCATTGGGAGCGAAAGCCATAAATGTAACAAAGGTGTTATAACATTGTTGAGGGCAGTTAGGACCGTCGGGAATAAACATGGTGCTGTCAAATATCTGGCTGGCAGATTGCTGTGAGCTGATAGGCTCAACAACCACAATAGAAGAAGAATTATATCCAAGGGTAACATAAGTTGTGTCTGCACTGGAACAAATATCTTGCAAAGGGTTTATTTGAGCAAAAGGAGTTTTTGAAATACGTACCCTGCCCCCAAGATAATTTGAGTTAACACAGCCACGCATATCTGTAATGGTTAACGCGACATCATATCCCCTTACAACTGTATAGGTGTGTGTAACGATCTGACCTGTAGCCGTTGTGCCATCACCAAAATCCCATAAAAAGGTGCAATTGGTACTGTCCTGAAGGTAGTTTAGTCCGCTTTGAGGGAAAGCAGGGCCGCTGCCTCTTGCTGCAAATGTTATAGGATCGCCAATGCAGATATCGATATAATTGCTGTCGTCAGGAGCTGGAACAGTCAATGTTGGATGATAAAGAGAATTTATTTCCTGGCAGGCAGGCGTACAAACAAAAGATGCCCACCATCCGGGGCTGTTAAATGAGCCGTTGGATTTAAACTGAAAAGTCAGATCGCCGCTCAGGTTATTTATTGTTGCAAAAATATATGCCGGAGGCAAGTTATTGTTGTTATATTTTCCCAGCACATTGGCAGATATTGATGAGCCATCATATGCTATCAGAGTATCGCCGGGTTCAATATCAAATGCGTTAAAACCGAATCGGAGATGTGTTAAAGAAGGATTTGCGGAATTGGAATGAAAGGTCATGATATAATTTTCGTTTGCACCATAATCTCCTCCATAGCCACCACCGTCGTAAAAATTCTCCGCACAAGCCGTTACAGTACCCCCGGCGCTTATCAGGTAATCTTGGGCCTTTGCTATATAAGCAATGAATAATAAAGTAAAAAGTAAAACTATTTTTTTCATGAGATTGAAATTTTCGATGTTATTTATTTAGTTCTTTCATGTGGTTTTTAAATCCTGCAGATATATGACTCAGAGGCACGATAACAATGGCTACATCCGCTTCTTTCCAAACATATGTTTTAAAGTTGTTCAGAGAAAACTCAAAATTGTATTTCATTATATTAAACTTTTCTCTCTTGTATTGTTTCTCATTGAAATAGCCATTAACGGGCCACATTTCCTGTTTGGTAGTTACGGTATGTATATCAATTCCATCCACTCTTTTTTCGGCTTTTTTTAAATCAACAACATAATATGAATTGTCTAAAAAATAATTATAATATGCGATAAGTTCAGGTTGATTTTTTTCGAGACCTGTAATGTAATCACAAGAAAAACATTGGTTTAAACGCTCGTCTGCTTTAAAAAAACCTTGTGCATGAACCATGGTCATAAGCATAAGGAATGCAAAAAATAACAAAAACCTTTTATACATAATTTTTAGCTTTGATTAATAAAATTAATGTGTCATAAAGACAAACAACAAACCAAAAGGGTTGCTTAATATATTGTCATTATGACATGTTTGTATGCAAAGGTATTAAAATCAAAAAAATAAGAGACAAATTCCTGTATAAAAATATATTTAAATTTTTTATTTGGAATTATTCTAAATTATTTGTATTTTTGTAAAAATTTCATCTTAAACATGTGGGATATTAAAGACAAAATCTGCCTCATTACAGGCGCAACCTCTGGTATAGGTAAGGCAACTGCCCTTGCTCTGGCAAAAAAAAATGCCCACATTATAATTACATATCGTAATGAAACCATTGCTAATGAACTTAAGGACTTGATTTTTGCCATAACAGGACGCAAAATAAAGATGTACTATTGCGATTTTTCATCTTTTGTTTCCATAAGAAAATGTGCAGAACAAATTCTTTCGCAACACGAACAGATAAATGTTCTTATCAATAATGCAGGGATATGGGAATCAAAAAGAAAATTAAGTGAAGATAAAATAGAACTTAATTTTGCTGTTAACTATCTTGCACCTTTTTTGTTTACAAACCTCCTTCTTGATATCATAAAAAAAAGTGCTCCGGCAAGAATTATTAATGTATCATCCGGGGCTCATCGTAAAGCGGAAATTCATTTTAAAGATTTGGAATTTTCTCGTGATTTCTCAGGATATAAGGCGTATGGTCAGTCAAAACTGGCCAACATTCTTTTTACAAAAATGCTCTCAGAAAAGTTATCCGGCATAGGAGTTACTGTAAATTGTGTGCATCCGGGTGTTGTATCAACAGGCATATTTAAAAATATGAACCGGATAGCCATTGCCATTTTAAAACCATTTTTATTCTCTCCTGAAAAAGGAGCTGAAACATCTGTTTATTTGGCCTCTTCAGATGATGTGAGCCATATCAGCGGAAAATATTTTTCAAAAAAGAAAGTAGTTTTATCTTCTGCTGAATCAAACGATATGAAAAAAGCAGAAAAATTATGGGAAATAAGTTCTGAATATACCGGTTTAAAAATAAATAATAACATGTTTACATCAGATAAAAAAATAAAACATTACAGCAATGGTGAAATAACTATTGTGTGGACACCCAAACTTTGTACTCATGTAGCCTATTGTTTTACGGAGTTGCCCGAAGTGTTTGATATCTCAGAACGCCCATGGATTAATCCGCTAGGTGCCACAACAAAAAGAATAATTCAACAGGTGGAAAGATGCCCAACAGGGGCTCTGACATATTTTTATAATGAAAAACAAAATAATATGGAACAGGAAAACAAAAAACCAGAACAACAGGTACAGATAAAAATTATTGAAAACGGGCCCGCAGTTATTAAGGGAAAATGCATGCTGGAAGATAAAAACGGACAAAAAACAGAAACGGAGGAGGTTATTGCCATTTGCCGTTGTGGAAAATCAAAAAACAAACCCTTTTGCGATGGTTCGCACGTGGTGCACCCATTTGAATAAATCTGAATAATTCCGCAAAATTTGAATGATGTTGAAAAAAGCTATTTCATCGGTTTTGATTGGGCTTGTTATACTTTTTTCGTGTTGTAAAAGCGGAATAAAAAATAAAAGCCTTAAAATGGAAAATAAAAGTTATTCTGAGGAAGAATGGCGTCAAAAGCTAACACCAGAGCAATATGATGTATTGCGCCTTAAAGCCACAGAAAGGCCTTTTACCGGAAAGTATTATTTGTTTAACGAAAAAGGTATCTATGTGTGTGCCGGTTGCGGAACTGAACTTTTTTCCTCAGATACTAAATTCGACTCCGGTTGCGGGTGGCCCAGTTTTTATGATGCTATTGCCAACGGTAAAATAAAGACATCCCCGGATACCAGCTATGGCATGATACGCACTGAAATTTTGTGCGCCAAATGTAACGGGCATCTCGGGCATTTGTTTGACGACGGCCCGGCGCCGACCGGTAAAAGATATTGCGTTAATTCCGCATCACTCGAATTCATAAAGTAAGAAATTTTTGTAACTTATTTTTTTGGATGTTGTCTGATAGATTAAACACAACACATGTTTAATTTAAAAAATATGTAGTCATGAAAACATCCATTTCAAAAAAAGCAGTTACAGTATTCTTAATACTATTATTTGTGTCAGGGATTTCTTTTCCCGCATTTACTTCAACCAATTCGTCCATTAATAATCCCGAGGAAACCTCTGACCTTAAAAGCATCATTCAGCATCATGTAGAATATCCCGAATATGCAAAAGAACATTCTCTTTCGGGTTTTGTGCTTGTGGCTGTCACAGTTAATAATGAAGGAAAGATAACAGTTACCGAAAGCTATTCCAATTCGGATTATTTAAAAGAGTATGTGACTGGGAAACTTCAGGAACTGATTGTTGATAATCCTGGAGAAAATGCAGGAAAAACCTTTTATTATCGTTTTAACTTTAAAAAGCAGAGTTATTAAAAGAAAGAACTTATAGTTTTTTTCCGGTTTTGTGTTCTTGACAGATATGAGTATTTTTGCGGTAGTTAACAGTGATGAAAAAAATCCTGATATTAATTACCGCTTTATTTTTTCTTCAATCCTGCATTGAAATAAAAGAAACTGTTACTGTAAACCCTGACGGTTCGGGAATTATTGAGTTGTTTATTAATCTTGGGAAAGTAGGCAAAACCTTAGGACAAAGCAATCAGAAATCTCTTGTTTCAGTGATTCAGCAGATAAAAAATATTTCCTCCAGTGCAGATACTTTACTCAAAAATTGCAAAGGCGTGGAAAATATTAAAACATTGACGGATGAAAGTAAGGGAATATATATGGTGAGATTTGATTTTTTGAATACAAAGGCATTAAATAATGCATTATTCAAATTATTCCAACAAAAAAAGACTGTGTTATCACCAAAAATTATTTCACTTACAAAACATCAATTTAAACAAAAAAACATTGCTCCTTTGCTAAAAAAATACCTGATAAAAAACGAATCAAACATGCTTAGCGATGCATTTTATCAGTATATTAAAATTGAATCCGAATACAATTTTCCCCGTCCTGTAAAAAAAGTAAGTAACATCAAAGTATTGACCGACAATAATGAGAAAACTGTCCGTTTGAAATATTCTCTTTCTGATTTACTTAACAATGACTTTGATTACGGTATCTCTGTTAAGTTTTAATATCACCAGTTGTCGTTGTAATGAATTTTATCTTTATTAAACCTCTCAGGCTTGAGCTTTTCTTCGCCGGGCCAGCCTAAAGCGATTAAGGATACAGGTAACACATATTGGGGTAAATTCAGCAGGCTTGTAATTGCGTTAATGCGTTCGGTTTTGGGATATACTCCAAGCCAAACGCTTCCCAGCTCCATTGCATGAGCCGCAAGTAAAATATTTTGCGTGGAAGCAGCACAGTTAATAGCCAGGTACGCTTCATTATTTTCCGTGGTTTTATCTCCGCACACCACGATGGCTTCTGTTGCTTCTGCAAGCATGCCTGCGTATGGATGAATTACTGCAAGATTATCGAGTATTTTTCGATTGTTAATAACAACAAATTGCCACGACTGGGTATTTCGTGCTGAAGGAGCATACATTGCTGCTTCAAGCAGCTTTTCTGTTATATGATTTGGAATTTCCTTCGGCAGGAAATTCCGTATGCTTCTTCGTGAAAAAATAGCATCAAGTACTTCCATAATACAAAATTTATTTGTTATTACAATTTTCCCCAGTTAACGATAAAACAACCGGGAACTTCCTTTTTTAATATGGCTTGAAGATTAATTGCTTCGGATTTACATACATAATTACCCAAAATCAGGCGGTAATACTCAGTTTTGCCTTTTTTTTCTACAAAAATGTATCCTTCAACTTTATATTTTACCATATATTTTTTCTGGGCAGTTTTACAATTTTCAAAAATTTTATAATACCCCATCTGAATACCGTATCCATTGAGGTTACATGTTTTAATACCTACATCATAAATAAGTTTGGCTTCTTTGTCAGAGTCAGGCAAAATACTGTCCGGCTTGTACACATTCTCAATATTGGTATAACGGTTCATTATATTGAATGAATCGGGAAGTACTTTTATTTCAATTTTGTCTATACCGCTTAACAACATGTCTATATCTGTTGCTGCCGCTTTTGACACATCAAGGATACGGTTTTTGGTGTTTGGGCCCCTGTCATTGATTTTTACAACGGTTTTTTTCTGGTTACGCAGATTGGTAACCTCAACAAAGGTATTAAAAGGCAGTGTCCGATGTGCTGCTGTGTATAGGTTTTTATCATACTTTTCCCCACTGGCTGTATTTCTTCCGTGAAATTTATCCGCATAATAGGAACACCAACCTGTTTGGTTTATCTCTTGAGCAAAAATGAAAAATGACTTAAAAAGAAAAATTAAAACAACAACTATTCTTATCAAATTAATAAGTTTTGGTCATGTCGTCTGGGACACAAATTATATAATCTGCCGCCATGATGTATTCTTGTGACAGTTTATTAATATTGTTTTGTTCAACCGTGGTAATAGTTAATATGCGCATATCCGCACTTTTTCTTTTAAGATACCACATAATGCCTTCATAATAATTAGAATGGTAGGCCCCATTATAATGCAGAAAAAGTTTTCCTTGGGCAGCGTTTGTTGCGATAAAATGTGCCATAGTGGCATCTTTAATTGCTTGTGCTTTGGGGAGGTTAGGCGACGAATGACCCCCCATATTCATTTCGAGCATTTTTTTATATTGTTCTAACTCAGGGTCGTATTCAATAGGCAGCGGAGCAATATGCTTTTTTTCTTCCTGGCTTAGAGTCAACAAGCCTTCAAAGCCTTCTTTCATAACTTGTGATGCATATTTCCGGGGTATATTTGTTGCAATAAAATTAAGGTTGGTATTACGCGCAAAATCAACAAGCGGTTTATAGTCCGTATCGTAGTTTGGCCAAAGCCTTACTTTTGTTTTGAAGGTGTCTTCATTCCAGATACCTTTAATATAATTATCAAGTCCGTTTTGATTGTCGGCTTCAAACATTTCAGCACCAAGAATCAGGTCTTGTTTTTTAGATATAAACAAATCTTTTGCCAGTTGAAGTTCAAGCCAATGAGATATGGGATTATTATGTAACTCTCCAAAAAGGACTACTTCGCAACTTAAAATATCTTTAAGCATTTTCTGATAAGTTGTTTTTTTTCCGGTAACATTATATATCTGATAGGCTGGCTTATCCACCGTCATTGATAACAAGGCTACAGATATTACTATAAGATAAAAACGAGGTTTTAGCATAAAATTTTGATTATTAGTTAAAAGAACAAATATATTAATTTTCAAAAAAACTCAGAAAATTTCTATAATGGGTGAAGTTGTGAATTGCTGAACATCAATGGTAACAAATCTGAAACATTATTAACACGGATTATTTTCCCGCTTTCACCTTTTATAAGAATTTTGAAGGAGCTATTTCCCCTTTTTTCATATTCGGCCATCACCTGGCGACAGGCACCACAGGGCGGTACCGGAAAGTTAACAGAGAAATTATCAGAGTGGGCTACCACGGCCATTAAAACAAATGATGCATCAGGATATTGTGATGACGCAGCAAACATAGCCACTCTTTCGGCACACAAACCCGAAGGATAAGCTGCATTTTCCTGATTATTGCCCGTTACTATTTTATTATTTGAAAGCAATATAGCACAACCCACATGGAATTGTGAATAAGGTGCATATGCGTTTTTGCATACGTTTTCTGCTTCACTGACCACAAGCCTTTCGGTATCATTTAATTCAGCAACAGAATCATATTCAACGTATGTAATCTTTATTAAATGTTGCTTCATGATAATTGTAAGGATTTTTTAAGCCAAAATTAAGGATTTTAAGAATTTGTTTGGGTTTTATTATCAACAAACATAAACAAACAATAAAAAAAAGTAAAAAATGTAACTCCGGCCTGTGTTTCTAATGTGTCTTCGGTAAACATGGATAACATTGCTATGAGAAAAAAAGATAAAAACAAATATTCTGATATTTTTTTTCTTTTTATAGGGGGATAGAGCAAACAAAATAAAAACAACAATAAACCCGGAACGCCAAAGGTAAGAGTTATGGTTATAAATTGATTATGAGGATGAAGTCCTGCGTCTTTTAAATGCGAATTTTCAAGATGCATTTGTGCCGTAATAACATTTTTAACATCCCCTGTTCCAACTCCTGTAAAAAAATATTTTTTAATAAGTCGAAAAGAAGTTTGCCATAATTCAATTCTTTGCATAAGTGATTGCCCCCTGGGGTCATGGGTGATTTTATAATGCTCATATTCCCACAAAACATTTTTGATTCGTTTTTCTAATCCGCCCTTTTTAACATATCCGATATTTGCCACTCCATCTTCTATTAAAGAAATTTCTTCTTTCAGAAGGCTGTTAACTCCTTCTTGATCTTTTCGCAATCCCTTTGATGTTAAGAATCTGATCAGGGTAAACTTTATAGGCTGACCTTTATAGTCTAAACTATCGAATTTTATTGTGCTGCGTTGGTTCCATGCCGGTTCTAATTCTTCATAAGACACATAAAGCCAGGTATAATATCCGTTTTCGGTCATTTTGTTATCAAAATCATGCAAATACGGATTGCCATTTTTTGTAAGATATTCTACTTTATTTTTGTCAATGATTTCTCTTTTGCTAAAGTCTTTATAAATGTTTCTCAGGTATAAAGAAACTCCTGCCATAATAATAATCAGAAAAAGAATAAAAAACACACAAGATATATGTTTTGTTTTTTTGAAAATATAAATGAATAATAACCCGATGGTGCTGATAATAAGAATGGTTATTCCAGTAAAAGATTCCAAAAAAAACAAACAATAAATAAACCAGAAAGCAACAAACAAAAAAAGTATTTTTGCCCAGGGCGGAAAAATTTGTTTTTCAAAAATCAGATAAAACAAAATAAAAATATCCAAACATACATTGAGTGAAAAACGGATATGTGAAATGTAAATAAAAACATCTCTTATGTCTGTATTATTGCCTTTATAAAACAAATAGGTGCTGGTTATACTGTAAAAAAGTGTCCCAAGAATGTGAGCATAAAGTATTAAATGGAAAGATTTCCTGTTGATTTTAGGGCTGGTTGAAATTATTATAGGAAGTGCAAGCAAGGGAATTTTAATGCGTAGGTCGTCAATAGCATGATGTAAATCGTTACTATAAAAAATTCCAACAAGATGCATTAGATAAATTAAAGTAAATATCCAGGCGGGTTTGTTTTTAAAAAAGGTTTTAAATTTTTCTTTTAACTTCCCTTCTATCAGCCAGTTGGCAAGAAGGAAAAATTGAGAAATGCTCATAACAAAAACAAACAAAGGAGTCGAAAAAGCAAGGCCGGCAAGTCCGAGAACATATAATGCAGCATGTATTTCTCGTCTGGATGGCATATTATCTTGATGTTATAAGAGAATCATTAAAAAAGGCAACAAATCATTATTTTGGCCCCTGAAGAATTTTCTGGTATTTTTCAGGGTTGTTGAGTATTTCAATGGCTTTTTTCACTTCATTATCGTCATCAAGTGAGGCCTGAATGCGTCCTTTCTGATAGTAATAAAGAGGAACAATGTACATTTTCAAAGCCCGTATGATTTCTTGTTTATATGTCATCAAATCATTTGATTTTTCAGCAATGATTTTATCTTTTAAGATTTGGTATTGGTCTTTGATTGATTCAAAATATTTTTCTTCCGTCGAAATGTTTTTAAATTCTTCAAGGCGGGCTTCACTTTCTGTTGTGTATGAATAATCTTTGTCTGTCAGATAATCAATAAAATCTGAATATTCTTTGTCCGAAATGTTGAACTCTGCCGGTGGCGATATCTCCGGATGATTTCTGTAATACGTTAAAGCAAAATCAAATAAATGATTTTTATTGATTAGTGTTATAGTGATATTGCTTAACTCAGGAACGTCCATTAAGATATCCGGCTCAATGCCACTGCCCTCATAAACTGTTCTTCCGTTTTTAGTTTTAAATGTTTTTCTAAGCGAATCTGGTAATACTGGCGCTCTGCCTTCTGTATCTTTGTTAAAATAGTCAAGAGCCTGAACACATCGACCGCTTGGAATGTAATATTTTGCAATGGTAATTTTCATCTCTGAATTATATGAAAGCGGAATGATGTTTTGAACCAGGCCTTTGCCAAATGTCCTTTGCCCGATAATAATTCCCCTGTCTAAATCCTGAATTGCACCGGCAAGAATTTCTGATGCAGAAGCTGAATATTCATCCACAAGTATCACCAGGGGAATTTTAGTGTCAACAGCTGTTGTTTGAGTTTTGTGAATATGGTTTTTGTTTTTTATTTTTCCAATCGTGCTAACCACAACCTGTCCTTTATCAACAAAAATATTCACAATACTTACGGCTTCATTCAGCAAGCCGCCTCCATTTCCCCTGAGGTCAATTATTACACCTTTGAGGTCTTTGCTTTCATTAAGTTTATTAAATGCTTCTTTAACATCTTTTGCGGCATTTTGTTTAAACTCACTTAAATTTATGTATCCTATTTTGTCTGCAACAAATCCTGAATATGGAACATTGTCGATTTTTATCTCCTGTCTAATAATTTCTTTCTCAATGGGTTTTTGTGTTGAATCACGTTCTATCAATATGGTAACAGAAGTTCCTGGTTGCCCCTTCAATGCTGTGCTAACCTCGTCAACCGTTTTCTTTTTAACCGACTTTCCATTAATTTCAAGGATTTTATCACCTGTCTTAAGACCGGCTTTATCTGCGGGCGAGTTTTCATAGGGCTCGGAAATGTAAACATAATCCCCTCTTTTATGTATTAAGGCGCCTATGCCCCCGTATTGCCCTGTGGTCATAAATTTGTAATCTTCAATATCTGCTTCCGGGATATATACTGTATAGGGGTCAAGTGATTTCAGCATAGCGTCAATAGCGGTCTTGACAAGTTGTCCGGGATTTATGTTGTCAACATAATTAGTATTGAGTTGTTTGTAAAGGGTTATAAAAACATCTATGTTTTTTGATATTTCAAAATCATTCTGATCCTGTTCCTGGGCAGAAGAAGCAAATGCCAAAGTAAGTATCAGTATTGATAAGGTAATTACACGTGTGATTTTTTGCATGTTTTTTCTTTTTATGGTACAGGGTCATACCCGCTGCCACCCCACGGATTACAAGACAGAAACCTTTTCACTGTCATCCAGCCGCCCCTGAAAGGTCCGTATTTGGTAATAGCTTCAATGCCATATGAAGAGCATGAAGGAATATATCTGCAGGAAGGCATTAAGTAAGGCGATATTGTATATTGATAGATTTTAATTAAAAAAATCAAAAAATTTCCGAGCAGTTTCATGGTGTATGATTAATACATTTCATTATACCTTGTAAAATTATAATTATTTTTTCTTCGGTTTGTTTATATGTTTCAATTATTTCACCTTTGTAAAGTAACATTAGTGCTATTTTTTTGTTTTTTTCTTTTAAAGTAACGTCAAGTATTTGTTTATTATTACGATAAGCTTCTCTTATTAAACGTTTAATTAAATTTCTGTTAGTTGATTTTTTAAATTTTTTTTTGGGAACAACTGTTAATAGCTGTATTTCCGGGATATTTTCTCCAAAAACTTCCATCCATTTTACAGTAAAAGTCGGGTAATATATTTTTTTACCCTCACTTAACAGTTTTTCAATGGATTTTTTACTGCATAAGCGTTCTTCTTTGCAGAATGAGTGCATAATAAGCTATGTTATTTATTTTTTTGCTTTTTCCAGAAAAGCGCCTATAGCCATTGGCATAGACGTAAAAACTTCGGTGGGGGCAGAAATATTAATTTTTAGCCCAAATTCTTTAGCGGCAATTTTTGTTGTATTTCCCCACGTGGCAATAATTTTTTTGTCTTGTTTAAATTTAGGAAAATTATCAAAAAGAGCTTTAATTCCAAACGGACTGAAAAAAACCAGCATATCCGCTTTGTCAACATCAATATGTTCCCTGACACACATATTGGAAATAGTGCGATAAATCATTGCCTTATGTACCGGAATCTTATTGATGTCAAGTAAGCTTACAAATTCCTGTTTGTGTCCTGCAGTACAAGGCAATAGAAAACGCTCACCGGGGTGTTTCAAAATAATGGAAATAAGTTCTTCGGGCTTTTCTTTTCCGTTGAAAATCTTTCGTTTACGATATTGTATATATTTTTGAAGATAAAATGCAGTTTTTTCGGAAACACAAAAATATTTAGTTGTTTCAGAAATAATGATACGCATTTCTTTTGCAAGTCGGAAAAAATGATCTACCGCATTATTACAGGTAAAAATAACAGCTGAATAATCTAGAATGTTGATTTTTGATTTTCTAAATTCCTGTGCAGTTACGGGTTCAATAATTATGAATTTTTTGAATATAATATTAAGGTTGTGTTTTTTTGACAACTCAAAATAGGGTGATTTTTCATAATTAGGGGGCTGAGGCTGCGAAATTATTATGTTTTTAACTTTCAAAGTGGTCGTTTTTTTGATTTATAATTAAATAATAAAAGACTAAAATTCTTGAGAATAAAAGTTACTTAATAATTTAACAGTAATAATAATTGGCAAAAATTCAACGGTGCAAAGATACAAAATAAAATAAAACAAATTGTATTGTTCAGATGATTTGGCTGCTAAAAAACTTCGGATAGTTCTGTAAATAAAAATTAAAATAATGATTACAAGTATTATAAAGAAAAAAACTTCAGTGATGGGTGCCCATAAAAAGTAAAGCAAAAAAACCGCCGGGAAAAGTAAAAAGGACTCAATAATCTGAAAAAGGGTATTGTTGGTTAGATAATCAAATGTTTCATTTGATGTTTTAAATGTTTTTTTTACAAAAAATATCATGAACATTTTGAAAACATACAAACAGAGGAAAACCAACAAACAGTAAAAGACATTACGCAAAGTAGGCTCTATTTTTATGAAAAAGTGAAGCGCTTTAATAGCAATAAAAGATAGAATAGTATAATATACTATAATAAGAGGGTAAACAAAAAAATCTTTCAGCATATTTCCCTCACGAATAATTTGATTTGTGTAATGAGGGAAGAAAAAAGCATGAAAATACTGGGTTATCTTTTTGTTTTTAATAAAAATAATTATTGTCAAAATCAAAAAGCATAACATCATCAAAAAAATAAAACCATCTGATTGTATATGCTGATTATTTGATAATGGCATTTTGACAATTTGTTTTTTCTCCGAATGAAACAAAGATGGGCAAAAAGTGCTTTCTTTCATTAAGGAAGTTTGTTTTATTCTAACAGAAGGCAAAACATCTTTTGTGTTGCCTATATAGTTTTTTTGGTTTGAAAACATGTCGGGTATTTCATCCTGCCTGAATATCTGTCCTTTGAATAATGAAATATTATCCGGGGGCAGAGGATTATTATTGTATGTCAGACTATCGTGAAACATCATTGTTTTGCAAACCTTCATAAATTTTTACAAAAATACACAAACCTGATATAAAACAACAAATTTATGAAGGTTCACGAGCAGGCTTATGTTGCGGTGGTGGGAGCGAGTAACAAAAAAATTTATAGTTTTATAAAAGAAAATTAGCTAAAAAAAACCTGATGAATTTTATAGATATTTCAGAAAAACTTTATTATCTTTTTGCTGTGTATCAATAATTTTTATTCTTTTGTTGAAATTTTTTTAATAAACCCATTATCATGAATTTACTTGAATCAATAAGTCTTAAAGCCAAGACGTTAAACAAGCGTATTGTGTTACCCGAAGGCACATCGGAGCGTACGCTGAAAGCGGCAGATATCATCTTAAAGGAAGGCCTGGCGCAACTTATCCTTCTCGGAAACATTGATGAAATAAATACACTTGAAAAAAAATTCGGGCTTGACATTTCAAAAGCAGAAAAAATTGACCCGAAAAGTTCAGGGAAAAAAGAAATCTATATTGAAAAATTAATGGAGCTTCGTAAAAGCAAGGGAATTACCCGCGAAGAAGCTACCGCCCTGATTGAACAGGACATATATTACGGGCCTATGATGATTTACATGGGCGATGCGGATGGCGAAGTAAGCGGAGCAGAACATACAACAGCGGATACCGTGAGACCGGCATTGCAGATAGTTAAAACCGCTCCGGGTATTTCTGTAGTTTCGGGAGCCATGGTGATGGTAACCAAAAAAGAACAGCTGGGCGAAAACGGAGTATTTATTTTTGCTGATGTGGCAATAACTCCCAATCCCACGGCCGAAGAACTGGCACAGATAGCCGTTTGCAGTGGAGAAACCGCTCGTTCCATAGCCGGTATCGAAAACCCACGAATTGCATTATTGTCTTTTTCCTCCAAGGGTTCTGCCAAGCACGAACTGGCGGATAAAGTGATAAAAGCAACGGAAATGGCAAAACAAATGCGTCCCGAAATGAATTTTGACGGAGAAATGCAAGCCGATGCCGCACTAATTGAGTCGGTAGGGCAGAAAAAATCCCCTGGTTCTCCGGTGGCAGGAATGGCCAATGTATTGGTATTTCCTGATTTGCAGGCTGGGAACATTGGATACAAATTAGTGGAACGTTTGGGCGATGCCGAAGCCATCGGACCGGTTTTACAAGGACTTGGCGCACCCATCAACGACCTTTCGAGGGGCTGTTCTGTGATGGATATTGTAAATCTTGTGGCAATTACCGCCTGTCAGGCGCAATAAGATAAGTAAGTGAAACGAAGTTTTAAGCTTCACTCCAGTTGCATACCAACTTCTTTTCGCACCTAACTTTTGCATGTGATGGTATGACTGCCATGTGTGGGGCTTACCGCGAAGTCATGCTGTCATTAAAAACCAAATCCATCCTTTCTCTTTTTCTCCCCTATCCATAGGGGAGATGTCAGCAATGCTGACAGAGGGGTACGCCTTGCGAAATTTTAAAACTTCGCATCAACTTAGCGCCCTTTGCGCCTCCTTTGCGTCCTTTGCGGTTAAACCTCCTCTGCAGTAGTTTAAAACTTCCCTCCGTAAAAAAATTGCCGATAAAAGATAAAAAAGTATTTTTATAAAAAATTTCAAACCACTAATTAAACAAATAATAATAAACAAATTTTATGAAAGTACTCGTATTAAATTGCGGAAGTTCATCCATCAAGTATCAACTGATAAAAATGAACAATGAAGCCGATGTTTTGGCAAAAGGGTTGTTAGAACGTGTTGGTATGGACAACAGCGAACTTACACATCAACCAAAAGGGAAAGATAAAGTTGTAAGTATTCAGCCGGTTCACGACCACACAGTGGGGATTAACCTTATTCTTGATGCACTGATGCATCCCGAACACGGCGTTATTAAAGATAAATATGAAATTGATGTGGTGGGGCACCGCGTGGTTCACGGAGGAGAAAAGTTCAGCGGAAGTGTACTTATCACGCAAGAAGTGATTGACAAAATGGAAGAATGCAGCGACCTTGCACCCCTCCACAATCCCGCTAACCTCAAAGGAATTTATGCTATTCAAAAACTATTGCCCGAAGTAAAAATGTGCGGTGTGTTTGATACGGCCTTTCACCAGACCATGCCGGAGCATTCTTATCTTTATGCTTTGCCTTATGAGTTCTATGAAAAATACAAGGTGCGCCGTTATGGATTTCACGGAACCAGCCACGGCTTTGTCGCACAAAAAGCTTGTAAAATTCTCGGAATGGATTTCAATAATGTTAATATTATTACTTGTCATCTGGGTAATGGGGCATCCATTACAGCCATCAAAAATGGTAAATCATATGAAACTTCAATGGGTTTAACCCCCGTTGAGGGCCTGATTATGGGAACACGTTGCGGCGATCTGGACTTGGGAGCATTATTATTTCTAATGGAAAAAGAAAACCTTGATTTGAAAAAAACTAACGACATCATTAATAAAAAAAGCGGGATGATGGGCTTGTCGGGAGTTTCTTCTGACATGCGCGACATTGAAGACGCCGCAAAGAAAGGAAATCACAGGGCACAACTATCTCTGAAAATGTATAATCATCGGGTTAAAAAATATATTGGAGCTTATGCCGCGGTGATGGGCGGTGTTGACCTGATTATCTTTACCGGGGGAATTGGTGAAAATGCAAGTAATACAAGATCTGGTATCATGGAAGGATTGGAATTTTTGGGAATTAATTTTGATTTTGAATTGAACAAAAATATACACGCAAAAGACGCTACTCTGACCAAAGAAGACTCAAAAGTAAAAGTTATGGTTATAACAACAAATGAAGAACTTGTAATTGCTAACGAGTCAATAAAACTTATTAGCAATTAATGAAAGCTTTTGAAACATATCTTCAGCTGATAAATAGTAAAATTGACCAACTTCAACTGGACAAAACCCCAAAAGAGTTATACGAGCCTATTGCTTATTCATTAAAAATCGGGGGAAAACGTTTACGGCCTTTGCTTACCATCTTGTCATGTGAAATGTTTGGAGGCCAGGTTATTAAGGCCTTACCGGCAGCAGTGGCTATTGAGATTTTCCACAACTTTACGTTGGTACATGACGATATAATGGACGTTGCTCCAATGCGTCGTGGCAAAGAAACTGTTTATAAAAAATGGAATACCAATATTGGTATTTTGTCCGGAGACGCCATGTTGGCAAAAGCTTTCGAACTCCTAACTGAGTTGGAAACAAAACATGTTAAGCCGG
The DNA here is from genome assembly GCA_023228145.1 of Bacteroidales bacterium. Classification (NCBI taxonomy): domain Bacteria; kingdom Pseudomonadati; phylum Bacteroidota; class Bacteroidia; order Bacteroidales; species Bacteroidales bacterium. Next base: position 43,825 of record JALOBU010000010.1, read on the forward strand.
TAGTAAAATTACTTTCAGATGTTGCCATTCTTGTTTGTGAGGGCCAACAGCTTGACATGAATTATGAACACATGGAGAATATTTCGATCTCACGTTACTTGTCAATGATTAAGTTAAAAACGGCGGCTCTGGTTGCTGCAAGCCTGAAAGCCGGGGCGCTGATAGCGGAAGCTCCTGCCAATGATTGCAAAGAGATTTTTAAATTTGGAGAATCACTTGGCATGGCTTTTCAACTACAGGATGATATACTTGATGTTTTTGGAGATGAAGAAAAATTTGGGAAAAAAAGTGGAGGGGATATTATTGCCAGAAAAAAAACATATTTATATTTGAAAGCAAATGAAGTTGCAAGAGGAAAAATAAAAAAGGAACTACAATATTATTATAGTAAGAGCGATATAGATAATAAAGTTAAAATTGCTGCAGTTTCAGAAATTTATTACCAGCTTGGAATCATGAAATATGCAGAAAAAGAAATGAATAATTATTTTAAACAGGCGAAACTTCACCTTGATAACATCAAGTTACCGGAAAAAAATAAGAAAAAGCTCTCTGCACTTGCCGCAAAATTAATGGTAAGAGAATTTTAGTTTATAATATTTGCATTCTGTTTGCGTCCTGTTTAACAAAAACAAAAAACATCATTGTAAATATTACGAGGGATGATCCCCCGTAACTGATAAAAGGCAGAGGAATCCCAACAACGGGGGCAAGGCCTATCGTCATGCCAACATTAATCATAACGTGAAAGAAAATAAGGGATGCCAGTCCATATCCATAAATACGGCTGAATGCCGAGCGCTGGCGTTCAGCAATAAATAAAATTCTTAATATAAATAAAAGATACATAAGCAGTACCGTGGCGCTTCCTAAAAATCCCCATTCCTCACCAATGGTACAAAAAATAAAATCTGTATTTTGTTCGGGAACAAATTTGTACTTAGTTTGAGTACCATTTAAAAAACCTTTTCCAATAATTCCACCGGAACCAATAGCAATTTTTGATTGATTGACATTATATCCTGCATCTTTGGGGTCGTCAATTTTTCCTAAAAGAACATCTATTCTTTTTTTCTGATGAGGTTTTAATGCATATTCATAAATGGTATTTACACTTAACGAAAACCCTATTATACTAGCCACAATAAAAATATAAGTAAGAATATTCTTTTTTGTTTTACGTATTAAAAAAAATATAATTATCGCTACGCCCAAGATAAAGCTAATAATTATAAGTTTGTCGATTAAAATTGAAAGAATAAACAAGACAACTAAAGCAAAACCTATAATCAGTATGTTTCCGGATAATCCTTCACGATATAGTAAAAAAATAAAGGAAACAAATATTAGCGCAGAGCCTGTTTCATTCTGAAATAAAATTAATATAGCAGGAATTAATATGAACAATAAGCTCCGTAAACGTGTGCCAATGTCTTGTATTTTAATACCTGTTTGACTTAAAAGTGAGGCAAGAATAAGAGTTGTTGAAAATTTCGCAAATTCCAGAGGCTGAAACCTTATTGTTTCCGACAAAACAATCCAGGACTTTGAGCCATGAATTTCTTTTCCTATAAAAATAGTTAGTAATAAAAGGATAATTGAGAAAATGTAGATAACCAGCGAAAAAGTCGAAAAGAACTTAGCATCAATAATCATTATACACAAACCAATAACCAAAGCAATAATAATCCACAGGAATTGTTTCCCATAGTCCTGTGTAAAATCAAAAATACTTTTATGTTCAGGGTTATATGCTGCCGCATAAATATTAATCCAGCCGACAAGAATAAAAAAAAGAAAAATGCCCATGAGCACCCAGTCAATATTTAAAATGATATTATTTCTCCGGCTCATTGATTATTGTCAATAAATTTAGACTCCATAATTTCTTTTTCAAGGTCGGGACGTTTAACCTTTTTTGTTAGATATTTTTCTATCATAAGGCTTACCACGGGAGCAGCCCATGTTGCGCCATAACCCGAATTTTCAACAACGGCTGCAATAGCAATTTTAGGATTCTCTTTTGGGGCAAAGGCTATGAAAATGGAATGATTTTTCCCTGCATTTTGAGCTGTGCCCGTTTTACCACATACTTTTATGCTATCCATTTTAACATTTCTGGCCGTACCACCCTCTACAACACCGTACATCCCCTCAATGATATAATCAAAATACTGTGGGTTAATATTTGTTATGTATTTTTTTAGAAATTTTTTATTATAATTTGTTGGCTTACCAAAAGCCTTGACAATATGTGGTGTGTAATAATACCCCCTATTGGCAATTATTGCAGTAATATTGACAAGTTGCAGCGGGGTGAGTAAAATCTCTCCCTGCCCAATAGCAATGGAAATAACAGTTAAGGCTCTCCAGCGATTTTCCCCAAAATATTTATCATAATAATTTCTTGTTGGTATATTTCCATCTGACTCGCTGGGCAAGTCAACACCTAATTTTTTGCCAAGCCCCAGACTTAAAGCATGGTTTCTCCACGCCTCAAAAGCCTCACTTGTATTTTTGTATTTTTTGTTTTCTAATGTTGTTTTAAGAACTTTACAGAAATATGCATTACAAGATGTTTGAATTGCCCCGTAAAGGTTTAATGGAGAAGAATGAGCATGGCATTTAACCATTTTGCCATTTCCCAAGGGAAATCCCCCATAACAGGGGTATGCTGTTGTGTTGGTTAAAACTCCTTCCTGTAATCCGATTAATCCTGTTATAGGTTTAAATGTTGACCCGGGGGGATAACGCCCTGATAACGCCCTGTTAAATAATGGCAAATTTTTGTCTGAAATCAGTTTAAAGTAATTTTTAGTTCTTTCACGGCCCACAAGCAGATTAGGATCGTATGACGGGCTGGATGATATAGCAATAATTCCCCCTGTTTTCGGGTCAATGGCAACAACACTTCCACGCTTGTTTTGCAATAACATCTCAGCATACGATTGTAGCTCAATATCCATGCTTGTGTATAAATCTTGCCCGGCTTTTGCTTCAACATCAAATTTACCATTCATATAACTTCCCATATCTCTACCATGGACATCAACCATAATGATGCGATACCCTTTTTTCCCGCGCAATTCTATTTCATAGGATTTTTCAAGGCCGCTCAAACCAATGTAGTCTCCCGGCCTGTAATATTTATCTTCTTCAAGGATTTCGGGCCAAACTTCTCCGATATATCCCAGAACTTGTGCCGCATAAGGCTGCGGGTAGTTTCGAATAGTTCGTGCCTGTATGTAAAAACCCGGATAATTGATTAGTTTTTCCTGAAGTATCCCATATATTTCTTTGGTTAATTTTTCTTCAATAATGGATGGCAGAAACCCGGAATATTTTATGGCATTATTAAGCCGTTTCTGGAAAGTAACTTTATCTATTCCTGTTAAATTACAAAGAGTATTAGTATCAAATATTCCTTTAATCTGTCTTGGAATAACCATCAAATCGTAAGTCGCTTCATTATATAGTAAGGGTTTGCCGTTGCAATCATACACCAAACCCCTTGCAGGATATTCTGTTATGTAGCGGAATACGTTATTTTTAGCTGACGATTTATAACTCTCGTCTATTATCTGAAGAAGGAAAAGCCTTACAATAAAAATAAGAATAATAACCAGAAATATTGCACTTATTACATGTCTTCTGGGCGAATAACTTTTTTTGACAGTCATTTTGCTAAAAAAACAAAATTAATGAAATATCAGGACAAGCTAATCAATAAAGATTTTAGAAAAAACTTGTTTTTATAAAATTAATAATTTTAAATTTGCCAAATAGTTAAACCAATTGGTTAATTTTTTGTGAAAAAGAAACAACATAAAACACACAGTACTCAGGAAATAATTTTTGAGGCGGCAAAAAAAGTTTTTGTGGAAAAAGGTTTTGATGGTGCACGCATGCAGAATATTGCCGATGAAGCAGGCATTAACAAAGCCTTGCTGCATTATTACTTTCGGAGTAAGGAGAAATTATTTGACTATATTTTTGATGAATCGTTTAAAAAATTTTTTCCCCAAATATCTTTAATTATGTTTTCTGAACTGCAGTTTGAGGAAAAAATAAAATCTTTTGTTTCACATTATATTGATACACTTTTACAAAACCCGCATATACCTGTTTTTGTATTGCATGAGCTAAAAAGAAAACCTGAAAGAATACTTAATATAATTAAGAATTCAGGCATTCATCCGGAACAAACCAGCCAATTACTACAAAAAGAAATTGATGAGGGAAAAATAAACCCCATACCCATGGAGCACCTTATTGTGAACATGATAGGCTTGTGTCTTTTCCCGTTTATTGGCAGACCGATCATTGAAGGATTTATTTTTAAAGGCAATAAGAGAGCTTTCGACCATTTTATTGAAGACAGAAAAGTTATGGTTGCAGAATTCATTATTAACTCAATAAAAAAATAATAAATGTTATGAAACGAATATTGCTGATGTTTTTTATTTTTCCACAAACAATGTGTTTTCCACAAAATGCAGATACAATAAGCCTTAATTATTGCCAGCAACTGGCTCTTGATAATTATCCGCTTATTAAACAGAAAAGCCTTTTGTCGGAAGCCTCGGAGCTGAAGATAAAAAACCTTAATACATATTTTTTTCCACAGTTATCGTTGAACGGGCAGCTTACGTATCAGTCGGCAGTAACAGAAATTCCGGAAATTAGCCCCCTGTTTGAATCTCCTTCGATGAGCAAGGATCAGTATCGGTTAACCCTTGATTTAAATCAGGTACTTTGGGATGGTGGAACTATAGGAGCACAAAAGAAACTGGAGTCTGCAAACCTGCAAGCAGAACAAATGAATATTGAGGTGGAGGTTTTAAAGATAAAAGAACAAATAAACAAGCTATATTTTAATATATTGCTCGCTCAACAAAATGAAAAAGTAATCAAAAACATACAAGAAGACATAAAATCTAAATTAAAAAAGGCAGAAGCCGGTGTTAAAAATGAAATTCTTTTGCAAAGTAATGCCGATATTTTTAAAGCCGAAATTGTTAAAACCGAACAACAACTTATAGAACTGACGGCTATGAAAAATATTGCATTAACAATGTTGTCGGAATATATAAATCGGCCGCTTTTTGAATATACGGTATTGCAATTTCCCGACGATATTATCATTGATTTGATTTATGATAATAAACGCCCCGAAATGCAGCTGCTCGATTTACAGGACAATAAATTGGATCTTTCAAAAAATTTATTAAATACCAGAGTAACCCCGCGTTTTTATGCTTTTGGACAGGGTGGCTATGGAAGGCCGGGATTTAACATGCTGTCTGACGACTTTGATTTTTTTTACATAGTAGGGGCCAAAATGAGCTGGAATATCTCTGAGTTTTATCAATATAGAAAAGGAAAACGAATTATAGATTTACAGAAGAACATTCTAAATACTCAAAAAGAAACATTTGATAAAAATTTAAAAATTGCATCACAAAAAGATGCAGCAGATGTCATAAAATACAAACAACTTATTTCAAAAGACGAAGAAATAATCAGTCTCAGAAGTAATATCACCAATACGGCATCCAAGCAACTTGAAAATGGTATCATTACCCCAACGGAATATATTACGGAATTAAATGCAGAAATGCAGGCAAGATTAAATCTGGAAACACACAAGATACAAATGAAACTGGCCGAAATAAATTACATGAATCTCATGGGAAAACTTTAATAATTTTTACAGATAGTATGACAAATTAAAAAAAAACACAAATGAAAAAATATTTATTTATCATCGGCATTACAATATTCACAGCCTGTTCTGGAGATAATAACAAAGCCGATGCTTACGGAAATTTTGAAGCCGAAGAAACAATTATCTCTTCTGAAGTTTATGGGAAAATAATACGGCTAAACTTAGAAGAAGGTATGGACTTAGAAAAAGGAGACACTTTGGGCTTAATTGATACAACGGAATATCAGTTAAAGAAAGAACAATTAATGGCACAAAAAAATGCTATTTCTGACAAGTCAGCTAATATCGCATCGCAAATGGAAGTATATCAGCAACAAATAAATAATTTGCTTATTGACAAAGGCCGTATCGAAAAGCTTTATAAAGATGGGGCTGCCACAAAAAAACAGCTGGATGATATCATTGGAGCAATTGACGTTATTGAAAAACAGAAGGTGTCAATACAAACTCAAAGCGGAAGTATAGATGATGAAATACTTACCATTTCCAAACAAATAGAACAGGTAAATCAGAACATACGAAAATGTTATCTTATCTGCCCTGTTTCCGGAACCATATTAAGCAAATACATTCAACTTAATGAATTGGCAACACCCGGGAAACCACTATATAAAATATCAGACATGAGCCATGTTTTTCTGCGGGCATATATAAGCGAACCTCAGCTGGCAGAGGTAAAACTAAATCAAAAAGCAGAAGTTATTATAGATATAAGTAAAGGAAATACTGCAAAATATGAAGGCATTTTAACATGGGTATCTTCTACCGCAGAATTTACTCCAAAAATAATTCAGACGAAAGAAGAGCGCGTTAATTTGGTTTATGCCGTAAAAGTAAAAGTTAAAAATGATGGCGCACTTAAAATAGGGATGCCCGGAGAGGTTAACTTTAATAAAAAATAGATACCCGGATTTAACAAACAAAGAGAACAAAGAGGGATATGAAACAAAATCGGGAATAAAGATGAATAGTGTTGAGGCTTTAAATATCTGTAAGAAATATGAAAAAGTGCAAGCGCTTCAGAATGTTTCTGTCAGTGTGAAAAGCGGGGAATTGTTTGGCTTCATCGGCCCTGACGGGGCGGGCAAAACTACTCTCTTTAAAATATTTGTTTCTTTAATGGTTCCTGATGAGGGAACAGCAACCGTTTGTGGTTTTAACACAATAAAAGATTATAAAAAACTCAGGAACATTATTGGTTATATGCCGGGAAAATTTTCTCTTTATCAGGACTTGACTGTTGAAGAGAATCTTAATTTTTTTGCAACAATTTTCGGGACCACCATACAAGAAAACTACCATTTGATAAAAGATATTTACGGCCAGATAGAACCGTTTAAAAACCGTCGTGCAGGAGCTTTGTCAGGAGGGATGAAACAAAAATTGGCCTTGTCGTGTGCCATGATTCATAAACCAGAAATACTTTTTCTTGACGAACCAACCACGGGAGTAGATGCCGTTTCTCGCAAAGAATTTTGGGAAATGTTGCACAGGCTTAAAGATGCGGGTATCACAATAATTGTATCCACCCCCTATATGGATGAAGCTTTGTTATGCGATCGTATTGCAATGATACAGGCTGGAAATATTTTAATAACAGGAACTCCCGGCGAAATAATAGCCGGCTTTCATAAAACAGTATTTGCTATTAAATCTAAAAATACTTACAAATTAATCCGGCACCTTGCACACTTAAATTGTTGTGAGAATGTTTACCCTTTTGGCCAATACCTGCATTTTATTCCGAAAAACAGTAACATGAATCCCTTAGAGCTGTCAGCGAATATTTCGGATACCTACCCGGATGTTGAGATTTTGAAGGTAAAGCCCGACATTGAAGATTGTTTTATCAACCTGATGAAAGAAACAAAATGAACCACACAGAGTCTGTTATCAAAGTCAGGAATCTTGTAAAAAAATTCGGAGATTTTATTGCAAATGACCGTCTGAATTTTGATGTGTATAAAGGCGAAATATTCGGATTTTTAGGTGCCAACGGAGCAGGAAAAACCACCGCCATGAAAATTTTGTGCGGACTGTCAAAACCAAGCTCCGGAGAGGCCGTAGTTGCTGGTTATGATGTTTACAAAGAACCGAATAAAATAAAGAATTGTATCGGTTACATGAGCCAGAAATTTTCTTTATATGAAGACCTTACTGTAAAAGAAAACATACGGTTTTTTGGTGGAATATATGGAATGAACCGCAGGCAGATAAAGTTAAAAAGCCGGCAACTTATTGACAAACTTGGCTTAACAAATGCTGCCGACAAATTAATCGCAGAATTACCATTAGGATGGAGACAGAAACTTGCTTTTTCAATAGCACTTGTGCACGACCCCGATATTGTATTTTTAGACGAGCCAACAAGCGGTGTTGACCCGATTACACGCCGGCAATTCTGGGAACTTATTTATGAAGCGGCTCACGAAGGTGTTACCATATTTCTGACTACTCATTATATGGATGAAGCCGAATATTGCGACAGGGTTACTATCATGGTTGACGGAAGAATTGAAGCGTTAGACTCCCCGGCAAATCTGAAAAAAACTTATAATGCAGGGTCTATGAATGAAGTTTTTTTAAAATTAGCAAGAAGCCAGGAACTAACTAAGGAATATTTTAACAGTTAAACAAACTAACAGTGATACATTTTATAGGTTTTGTTAAGAAAGAGTTTCATCATATTTTTCGCGACAAACGAACGCTTATCATTCTTTTTGCCTTGCCTGTTGTACAGATGTTTCTTTTTGGGTATATAATCACAACTGAGGTTAGAAATGCGCATATTGCTATTCTTGACAATTCAAAGGACAAAACCACCCGAAAAATAATTGATAAACTAAATTCTTCCGATTTTTTTATAATAACAAAATATCTCAATAATGAAAAGGAGATTGAAAATTGTTTCCGGAAAGGGCAAGCCAAAGAAGTTGTAATTTTTGAACCAGGATTTGCACAGAAATTGTTAAGAGAAAAAACTGCTTCGGTTCATCTTATAGCCGACGCCTCTGATGCCAATTCAGCAAATCTTGTAATAAATTATACGGCTGGCATTATAAATGATTTTATCAGGAAAGAAAACGCTTCGGCAGCAATACCCGTGCAAATTATTCCCGAATCAAGAATGCTCTATAATCCCGAACTAAAAGGAGTTTATATGTTTGTCCCGGGAACCATGGCAATGATACTTGTATTGATTTGTGCCCTCCTTACTTCGGTTAGTATTGTACGAGAAAAAGAGATGGGGACAATGGAGGTTTTGCTGATATCACCACTTAAGCCCACTCAGATTATTTTTGGGAAAGTAACACCCTATGTGCTATTATCAATTATCAATGTTATTACAATTCTGCTGATGAGTAATTTTGTTTTTGGTTTGCCGGTGCAGGGCAGCATCACTTTGCTTTTGGCAGAATGTGTGTTGTTTATCGTACTTGCTCTGTCTATGGGGATATTTATTTCTTCAATGGCCAACACCCAACAGACAGCTATGGTTGGAGCCATGCTGGGGTTAATGCTTCCAACCATATTGCTTTCAGGTTTTATTTTCCCTATTGATAATATGCCGGGATGGATACAATGGATTTGTTATATAAATCCTACAACGTGGTTTATTATAATATTAAAAAATATTATGCTCAAAGGGCTTGGGTTTTTAAGTGTCTGGAAAGAAACACTTATACTCTTCGGATTGACAGTTTTTTTATTAGTTGTCAGCATAAAAAAGTTTAAAATCAGGCTTAAAGCTTAGGTATTATTGTAAAAATGCGAACGATATTATTCATATTGCAAAAAGAGTTTATACAGATACGGCGCAACCGGATGATGATACCGATAATCTTTGTTCTTCCCTTGGTACAGTTGCTCATTCTTGTAAATGCAGCCAATATGGAAATGAAACACATCAAAATGTGCATAGTGGATAATGACTTAAGCAGTTCGTCTCGCTTATTGGCAGGGAAGTTTAGCAATTCCAGATTTTTTACCGTTAAAGGCAATACATTCAACCTGAATGATGCCATGAAACAAATTGAAAATGACGAAGCGGATATGATACTTAATGTTCCTTCTGGTTTTGAGCGTACCTTGCTGCGCGAAAATTCTGCCAAAGTGCAATTACTGTTTAATGCTATAAATGGAACGGTAGCGGGTATTAGTAATGCTTATGCCAGCCAGATTATTGCCGGATATAATCAAGAGATTATTTCAAAGTGGTTTAAAGTTTCGGATATACCGGTGGGTATAAGCATGATAAACATTATTCCTTCTTTCTGGTACAATCCCGATATGAATTACAAAATCTTCATGGTTCCGGCCATATTGGTGCTTTTAGTAACAATTATCGGAGTGGCACTGGCAGCCATGAACATTATCAGGGAAAAAGAAATGGGAAATATTGAGCAAATAAATGTAACACCCATAAGAAAAATACATTTTATTATCGGGAAACTTCTTCCATTTTGGATTATTGCCCTTGTGATGCTTTCTTTTGGCCTTTTTATCGGGAAGATAATTTATGATATTCCTATTGAAGGGAATCTGGGCTTGCTTTTTGGTGTTGCCGGTATATATCTTTTGTTGATGCAGGGCTTCGGGCTGATGATTTCAAATACGGCATCTACCATGCAACAGGCTTTATTTGGTGCTTTTGGATTTCTTATCGTGTTTATCATGATGAGCGGAATTTTTACACCGACAGAAAGCATGCCTCATTGGGCACAGATAATTAATTATGGCAATCCCATTGCTTATTTCATGAAGCTTATCCGCATGATATTACTTAAAGGCTCAGGCTTTGCCGATATTTATAAAGACTTCATGATATTGTTGGGATATGGACTAATTGTAATTACAATAGCCATTGTGAGATATCGTAAAGTTACATGATATTGTTAAAATGTCTTACCCCGATTTTATTTCATATAATCAAAAAGTGACTTGACTGAAATAGCTTTTTTCAGGTCTTCTAATGTTTCTAATGTTTTCACAGAAATACTTACTGAGGAGCCCGGCATCATATCAAAAAAATTGTCGGATAATTCAACTTCCCGGCTGTCGCAATTTTCAAAACTTATAAATACATTTTTTGCAAGTTTTTTTGCGCTTAATGTAATTTCATATTCCTTACCGACAGCGATAATATTGTACGTTATTCCAGGATTTTCAAGCAACAAATCTTTTGCTGCCTTAAAATAAAGAAAATTCTGTGATAAGATTTTTCCGTTGGAGAAAACCGAAGCTGTCATTACGAGAGACCCGTGTTTAGAGGCATCACCCAGTATCAATGTTTTATCAACTTTCTCTGCGATTCTCGTCGTACAAGCTTTAATAGTGAGATATTTTTTTTCTTCCCAGCGAATGTTCCCTTTAAAGTCAATAAGCTTTAATTCAAGCTCTCCTTGAATATTTTGTAGCTTATCAGAAGTAACATAAATAAAAATTTTATTTTTATTTTCAAGGCTGATTAAAACATCATCATATGCTTTTTTAATAAAAAAATGCAGGGCTTTTTTGTTGTGATAGTAATCTACGCCCGACCATGAAGCAGCAGGTAGAAAATCATTCAATTGCCAATATGAAACGCCATGAACTCTGGTAGTGGATGAACGGCCGGATTCAACAGACGATTTAATTTTATATGCTTGTGCCAACTGGCTGAAATAAATATATTCGTCAATATTTTCGGGCAATTTGTATTCTTGCACAATGTCGTTTTTTATGATGTTAAAATCAGGAATGTTTTTTTGAAAATACTTAAGGGTATCAAATGGTTGGAGCAAATCTTTTTTTTCTAACATTTTCAGCAAAGTTCCTTTTTCGGGAAAACTCCAAAATCCGGAGTAGTTAATTAATTCCCCAAAAGTTTCTGTTTTTTCATAATCTGGAAATAAAAAGCAACTCGTGTCTTGAAATTGTATTTTGTTTTTATTGTTTATTTGCTCGTTGCCGGAAGAAGAAAAAAGGAAATACAATCTTCCGGAGTCTAAGCTGTTAACCAACCCGGGTATAATTTCATAAAACACATTTTGAGATTTGTTTCTAATATTATTATTGTCACGTAAATTTTCGCGGGTTTTATTAATAAGGTTTTTATTGTAAGAAATTTCGTCTGAATTAGTATTTACTCCCCACAAAGCAATACACGGATGATTTCTTAATCGTTTAATGTTTTGTTCTATTTCTTTTTTAACACCACTCACCAAAACACTATCATTTGTGTACAACGCACTTGTAAACATAAAATCCTGTAGTACAAGAATACCATATTTATCGCATAGTTCATAAAAAACATCATTTTCATAAACTCCACCGCCACAAACTCGGAGCATATTAATGTTTGATTCCTTTGCCAGAGAAATTATTTTTTTATATTGTCGCTCAGAGATTTCTGACAAAAATATGTTTTGAGGAACATAATTTGATCCTTTCAGAAAAACAGCTTCTCCATTAATTTTGATGAAAACAGATTCGCCGGCTTCATAATTTTCTTTTTTTATTTCAATGGTTCGTAACCCAAAATTCAATTGCTTTGAAGCAATAATTTGTTTCCCGATATAAATATTGATAAGAAATTTGTAAAAATGAGGGTTCCCCAAATTATGAACCCACCAAAGAATGGGGTTTATAATTGAAAAATTCAGCATACAATTATTGCTTCCTTTGTTAAGCGAAAACTTATCCAGGGCATACAGATTTTTATTATCTGCACCTTCAATTTTTATTACAACTTCTTGTTCGGTATCTGATAAAATTTGTGTCTTTAATGTGAGTTCGGCTTTTTCTTTAGATAATGAATTTTGAACGAGCTGTACATCCTCAATTTGCAAATTGTTCCATATATTCAAGTATATTGGACGCCATATACCGGTTGTTATAATTTCAGTACTGTATTCCCCCAAAAACCGGAATTGTACTTTTCGGGCAAATATCTGCTCAGAAGTTGGAAGAGCTTGATTCATTTGTTTAGTTTCATCTTTCCCGTGTAAAACTATTGGTTCAAAAACTATTTTAAGCTCATTATTGCCTTTTATTAAATAATTTTTTATGTCGGCGCTCCACTGGCAAAACATATTATTCGCAGTAAAAACAAGGTTTTGGTTCACATAAACCTTTGCGTAAGTATCAAGCCCTTCACAAACAAGTTCAACGTGATTGTTTTTCAACAAGTTATCATCTGCCTGAAAAATTGTATGATATTCCCATGTCTTGCTTTCAATCCATTGGATGTTTTTATCGTTACAAGCATAAAAGGGGACATCAATTATTTTATTGTTGTAAAGATCCTTGTAAACAGAGCCGGGAACTTTAGCAGGTAACCATTGATGAGTCTCAGATTCCGAAAACTTCCAATTTTCATTTAATACTATTTTTTTAAAAGTTTGGGCGTTTAAAAGCGAAAAATAACAGATAAACAAAAAAAACAAAAGGATTTTTTTCAGCATGATAATTTTAATATTGTCCCGTTAAAATTAAAACATTTTTAATTGATTGCGATTAAGTTCCGTAACATTTTACTGACGCGCAGATTGAGGGAAGTCATGTTGTTGATAAAATACACTATGAAAGCCCTTTGATGTCGTTATCGTTATTTAGGAACATTAAAATTTATTTGCCTGTTAATCTGTTATTTGTGACATTTAAAAAAAATTTTTCTTGACTTTTCATTTAAATAATATTTACTTTGCACTTCAAAGTACTTTTTAAAACAAATAAAATGAATCAGCAAAATGAGCATTTAAAAAATCTCTCAGAGATACGTTCATTGATGGAATCCTCAACCAAATTTTTATCACTGAGCGGGTTGGCGGGAGTATTTATTGGGGTAATAGCCTTGTGCGGTGCGGCAGTGGCATACATGTATTTGAATCTGGATGTTTTCAGTGATAATTATTACGTTCATTTATCAAGCGGCAAGGTTTTTAATTTCGGGAACATGGCATTTTTCGTTACGGATGCTGTTGCCATGCTTATATTGGCATTAACGGTCGGAATAATTTTTACTATCCGTAAAGCCCGCAAAAAAGAACTGGCTGTCTGGAATGCGGCAGTGAAAAAGTTTCTGGTTAATCTTTTTGTTCCTTTAGTAGCTGGAGGCTTGTTTTGCCTGGTTTTGTTGTACTACCATATTATTATACTTATTGCTCCCGTCATGCTGATATTTTACGGAATTTCTCTGGTGAGCGCATCGGTATTTACTTTCAAATTAATTCGTTATTTGGGCTACAGCGAAATAATTCTCGGCTTGCTTGCCTGTTTTTATATTGGTTACGGATTACTTTTCTGGGCCTTGGGTTTTGGAGTGCTTCACATTATTTACGGAATAGTAATGTATGTTAAATACGAGTAATGAGCGAAGAATTTGATATAAATAATCTGAACAAGGTTTTTGAAAGCCGTATCCGGCTTGGGGTGATGTCGGTGCTGAGCGTAAATGAAAGCATTGATTTTAATGCGCTTAAAAAACTACTCAATGTTACTGATGGTAATCTAGCCAGCCATATCAGCGCTCTTGAAAAAAGTGAGTACATTGTAGTTATGAAACAGTTTATTGGTAAAAAGCCCCGAACTACTTATAAAATAACAAAAACGGGCAAAGAAGCCTTTGTGAAACACCTGACTTTTCTGGAAAATATTATTCATAAAAACATCAAAGACAAATAAAAATCTGCGGATAACTGATTAAATTAGATATGTTTAAATAAATAACAGACAAACATCTAAAACCAAAAACATGAAAAAAAATGATTTTTTGCTGATTATTTCAGTGGCGCTTTACAGCGCATTGTTTTACAGGCAATCGCCGGGTATAAACTTCATGCTGTTTTCTTTTGCATTAATTATTTTGTTACTGATTAGAAACAAAACATTAATTAAAAACACCTATTGGTATGTAGCTGCGGCCGGAAGTATTGTTTCGGGGGTTTGTGTGATGTTGTACGGCACCTGGCTGGCATTTTTCGCCAATATGGTTTCATTAAGTTTAATATCAGCGCTAAGCATCAGCAAAAACTCGTCGGTATTGCTGGCGGGTATTTACGCTTTGTATTCCTATGTTTCATCCATTGGCTTTATGATTGTGGATTTTATTGAACGCCGCTCCACTAAAAACAAACCCATGGGAAGCAAATTCTGGATTAAACTTTCCATTGGTGTAGGAATTTTTGCGGTAATTGTGTTGTTTTTCTTCCTGTACCAACAATCCAACCCGCTTTTTAAAGACTTAACCCGAAAAATTAATCTCGATTTTATTTCTTGGCCATGGGTGCGATTTACATTTCTGGGATTTTTGATTTTATACGGGTTTTTCTATCACAGAAATTTTCCGGCAATTTACCGCTGGGATGTCAACATTCCAGAAAACCTGCAACAATCAAACTACGAAGAAAAAGGCAATATATTTTTCGGAAAAAAATTAAACGAAACGCTGGAGCGTCGCTCGGGAGTGATCCTGCTGGCCTTGCTTAATGTTTTGTTACTGGTAGTAAATGTGCTGGATGTAGTTTATCTGTGGATTACCAGACAATTGCCGGAAGGAATGACTCTGGCTGAATCGCTGCATCAGGGAACAGGGACTCTTATAGTTTCCATAGTGCTTGCAATTATAATAATTCTTTTCTATTTCAGGGGGTGCCTGAATTTTTCAGACAAAAACAAATATATCAAATGGCTGGCTTATGTATGGATATTACAAAATGTTTTTGTTTTAGTGTCAACAGGTTATCGTAACCTGCTTTATATCAGCGAATACAGTTTGACATACAAACGTTTGGGTGTTTATGTATGGTTGCTTTTAACAATACTCGGGCTTATCACTACTTTTTACAAACTTTGGCGTAAAAAAAGCAATCTTTACCTTTTTAAAGCCAACAGCTTGGTGGTTTATCTGGTGCTGGTGCTTTTCGCATGTTTCAACTGGGACCAGGTAATTACCCGCTTTAACATTAAATATTCAAAAAGTGTTGATAAAAATTATCTGGTGGAATTGAAATCCCCTGCCAGTTTACCCGACCTGCTTACCATGCCGCCGGATGAATTTGATTTTACCAAAGAAGCATTTGACCTGCAGAATGATTACAATTATTACAGCAGTTATTATTACGACAAATTGTTTTACCGGGGAAATTACACGGCCAAGCTTCACAAACGGCTGTACGATTTTCTGAACAACCTCAGCAACGTGGACTGGCGTTCGTGGAACCTGGCAGCAAGCCGCACCGAAAAAGAAATTTACCGGCTTAGTGATGAAGGAAAAATTGCCAAACTTTTGCTGCGCAAACAAAAGATAACAAACCTAAAGGCCCTTAAAAATCTTAAAACCCTTGAATATATCAATGTTGCGGAAAATCAAATCAAAGACCTTACCCCCCTTTCTGTTATGGACAAACTTGTTTTTCTGGATGTTTCGCAAAACGGAATTTATAATCTCGACAGCCTATCGTATATTCCTAATCTTAAGCAGCTGATTTTATCTAATAATTATATTAATGACTTTACGAAACTCAAAGATTTTAAAACACTCACGGAGTTAAACATTTCAGAAAATAGCGGGATTATTGACATTTCGCCGCTTGCTTCC
Organism: Bacteroidales bacterium; assembly: GCA_023228145.1. Classification (NCBI taxonomy): domain Bacteria; kingdom Pseudomonadati; phylum Bacteroidota; class Bacteroidia; order Bacteroidales; species Bacteroidales bacterium. The sequence goes on from JALOBU010000010.1 coordinate 60,132, forward strand.
CTCGACAAGCTTACTTCACTTGATATTTCTTCAAACGAGATAATAAATGCAGAAAGCCTGAAGAGTTTGATTAATCTGAAAAACCTCAACATCAGCAGTATGAAAAATTCTGAAACTATAAAAAATCTGCCGGTACTGGCCGGACTGGAAGAAATAAATCTCTCTAAAAATAATTTCAAACTGGACGATATTTCGCTGATTGAAAAATTCAAAGAGTTTAAAAACCTTAAAACCATTGATATTTCGGGCAACAATCTGAAAAATCTTTACCTGCTCACCGACGTAAAAAATCCGGCATTTTCTTTGTTTTTCGGCTGGGCAGAAGAAAAAAATGCACAGCCCATTTTTGCTTCACTCGTAAAACTTACGGCAGCATCAAACGCCATACGCAACCTGGAAGCATTGGCTTATTATCCCCAACTCAAGTACCTGGACTTGTCACACAACAGTCTGAACTCAACAGAAACACTTAAGATGCTTACCGAGCTGGAAACATTAAACCTGAGCAACACTTCCTTTGTGAATTTTGATGATATCTCAAAATTATCCAAACTTAAAACACTAAATATATCCTCTAATATGATTCCGGATATTTCAGCAATGACTCTGCCTGCAATTGAGGAGCTTGACCTGTCAAAGAATCAGCTGGTAAATATCGAACGATTAACCCAAATGAAAAACCTGAAAAAACTTAACCTGTCGCAAAACCTTATATATGATATATCACCCATATTGTATCTCAAAAAACTTGAAACACTTGATATTTCCACCAATTCAGTTTCTGATTATGAAGTGCTTTATAAAATGAAACAACTGAAAGAGTTAAAAGTCTCCAACATCACGCTCGATACATACAATTCGCTGAAGGAAAATCTACCAAATACACGCATCATTGCGAGCCAGATAAGCAAAAGAAGTTCAAAGTAACCCTTTAAAATAATAGCCATGAAAATAAATTTGTTCAAAGTATTGTTATACACATTTTTGGTTTCTTCAGTAGTTACCAGCATTGCTTATTTTATTTTACTTCTTATGTTTAATGACGACCTTTTTACCGGTAAGCACAATGATGAATTTTTTCTGATAAGTATCGCAGAACTTTCCGGCATTGCTTTTTTCAGCATACTGTATATGGTTTCTTTTTTTCTGCCGCTTTTCTACATTCAGAAAAAACAGATTGCCGAACATAAGCCCGAAGAGCTTTTCGGGCGTTTTATGCCGCTGGTGTCGCTGATTGCCTCGTTTTTTGCCTTTTTGGTTTTATTGATAGGCGAGCCCTACAACGGAATTGAAAGCATTGTCTGGATTAATTTCTGGCTGTTTTACCTACTTTCATATTCCGGGCTGGCAGCTTTTGTTTATCTGGTAAAAAACAATAAACGATGAACAAAACCTTAAAAACCACATTGTGGGTTGCAGTTTTTGCCATTGCTATGGGTTATCTCGAAAGCGCCGTGGTGGTATATATCCGCACCTTGTATTATCCCGAAGGTTTTGCTTTTCCGATGAAAGTCATCAGCAACGAAATAATGTTCACCGAATTTTTTCGTGAAGCTGCCACCATGCTCATGCTCTTAGGAATTGGTTTTATTTCCGGAAAAACGGCCATTGAGCGGTTTGCCTATTTTATTTTTTCGTTTGCGGTTTGGGACATTTTTTACTATGTATTTCTGTTTGTACTTCTTGGCTGGCCACAAACTTTATTAGCATGGGATGTATTGTTTTTTATTCCGGTAACATGGGTAGGCCCTGTGCTGGCGCCGGTGATAAATTCGCTGATGATGATATTGCTGGCTGCTCTCATTTTATTTTTTTCAGGGAGAAATAAAAAAGTTAAAATAAATGTATGGATATGGCTGCTTCTTGTTGTGGGCTCACTTATTGTGATTGTTGCGTATACAATGGATTATGCGGGTTTTATGTTGAAGGAATTTTCGTTATTGAAAATTATGGGCATAGGTAATACCGAACAAGTGATGGCTTATGCCACAAAATACATTCCTGTAAAATTTAACTGGTGGGTTTTTGCCGCCGGCGCCCTGATGCATTTTACTGCGATAGGATTATTGATAAGAGAAAACAGGAGTAAAAAGGACTGAAAATCCTATTTATTTTTTTCTCAATATAAAATCTTTAAGTGCATTGGCAAACTCCCAGTGATTGGCAATGTAGAAAAAAAGTTTGTCGTCAATTTCGAGTACGGGATATTTTACCCCATAACTTATTCCGGGTTTGGGCAGTGCTTTAAAAATCTTTGCATCTAAAATATGTGATAAAGAATCGTTTAAAATGATTTTCTGATAGGGGATAGTATCTTTATCAAGTACATTCATAACTGTTTCGCAACGGCCACACCCCGGTTTTGAATAAACGGTGATTGTATGAATTCCGTTAACAAAACATGATGTGTCGAAAAACTGGTAAGCCATTTTATTGGAGTCAATCACCTGTGCCACGTTGAATAATGAATACAAGAAGCCAAAAGTAAACAGGAAAGACGTTTTCATTTAATTAGTTTTAAAATACAAATTTAAGAAACGTAAGGAACTTTTAACCAGTGTGTCTGTTTTTTGATTTTATAAAAAGCATATCAATAGTTTCCTAAATTATATTTATCAATTATTATTATTTAATCTAAATGATTTCAAAACGGAATTTAAATTAGTAATGGTAAAGCATACCAAAAGCTTAAAAGCCCTTAAACAAACTGTTTTAAAAGAATTGTATTTTTGTACTCAATGATAACAACAAATTACCACACCCACACGTATTTTTGCGATGGCAGCGCTGAGCCGGGAAAATATGTGCTTGAAGCCATTCACAGAGAATTAACATCTTTAGGTTTCAGCGCCCATGCACCCTTGCCTTTTCAAACAACGTGGAATCTGGCAGAAGCCAATCTGGGACCATATTGCGGGGAGATTAACCGGCTAAAACAAAAATACAAAGAGCAAATAGAAATTTACCTTTCTTTAGAAATTGATTATATCCCGGGAGTTTCACAAAGTTTTGATTTGTATTCAAAAAACTATAATCTTGATTATACCTTAGGTGCCGTTCACCTGGTTAAAAGTCCCGAAAGCAAGGAAATATGGTTTATTGACGGGCCGGCAAGTAATTATGATAATGGGTTGAAAAAAATCTTTAAAAACGATATTCAACAAGCCGTTGCAGCATATTACACCCAGCTGAACGAAATGATAATTACGCAAAAGCCCGATATCATTGCACATTTCGATAAAATTAAAATGAACAACCGCGGCAGGTTTTTCGGCGAAAACGATGCGTGGTATAAAAAACTGCTGTCTCAAACAATTGAAATAATTGCTCAGAGCGGCTGCATGGTTGAAGTAAATACAAGAGGAATTTATACGGGCAAATGTGATTCGCTGTATCCGGGAATTGAAGCGCTGAAACAGTGTTTTGATTTAAAAATTCCTGTAACAATAAGTTCCGACGCGCACAAACCCACAGATATAAATTCTTATTTTGAAGAAACTGAAATGGTTTTAAAAAGAATTGGTTTTCAAAATATCCGAATTTTAAAAGACGGTCAATGGGTGGATAAAGCAATTTGAAAAATCAGAACAATCTGATTGTAATATGTTATAAAATCAGATTATTTAGACACAAAAAATTTTACCACAAAACACAAACGCCTACTACCAACGCAAATGGATTGGTAAGTATTGAAATATGCGGAGGCGCAGGTTTTGATACCATCAATTGGGCAAATGGACCTTATTTTATTGAAATAAAAAAAGCAGTAGTACCACCATTAACAACTTATACCATTACAGGCACAAGTCAATTATTAAGCGTTCCTTATGCTTTACACGCAAAAACTGCTGAAACAGTTTCTGATGGAATAACAGAACCCGACCCAATATTCGGCACATGGGACAAATCAACGGGTATTTCGATAACTGAGAGCCAAATCAGCGATTTAGGCACATATCTTACCACCGAAACTGACCCTGCTGTATCAGCAAATTTTGATTTCACAGGTGCAACAACAGGCGATTTATTGTAGTTCAACGGAACAAAATGGGTAAAAGTAAGTCCGGGTTATTTATCATCTGAAACTGACCCAATATTTGGCACTTGGGATAAATCAACAGGAATTGTAATTACGGAAAATCAGATTAGTGACCTCGACCATTTTACAAATGCTGACGAAACCGACCCAATATTTGTGGCATCTGTAGCAAGTGGTATTAGCGGAGCCGATACTGCCAATTGGAATAATAAACTTGACAGCTATACTGAAACTGACCCCTCTGTACCCACCTGCACCCAGGTTGGCCAAATGCAATACTGGAATGGTACAGCATGGGTTACTGTGGCAGCAGAAAATGAAGGACATGTTTTAACCTTTACAGGTGGTGCGCCAACGTGGACCACGACACTAGGCCTTAATGATGTTCTAAACCCCACTACCGGCGAGATATGGATGGACCGTAACCTTGGTGCTTCGCAGGTAGCAGCAAGTAGCACCGATTCCGCAGCTTACGGTGATCTTTACCAGTGGGGACGTGGAACAGACGGGCACGAAAAACGCAACTCCGTTATTACAATTACATTGGCAACAACCGATTCGCCCGGGCATGACGATTTTATAACCACTAGCAGTAGCCCTAATGACTGGCGGAGCCCGCAAAACGATAACCTCTGGCAGGGCCTAAGTGGCATCAACAACCCCTGCCCAAGCGGTTACCGCTTGCCAACAGATGCAGAATGAGAAGCCGAACGCTTAAGCTGGAGCAGCAACGATGCAACCGGTGCTTTTGTCTCACCACTTAAATTGCCCGTGGCGGGCTACCGCGACTACATCGATGGTTTTCTCATCTATGTGGCTTCCAGCGGCTACTATTGGTCTAGTACGGTAAGCGGCACCAATTCAAGCGACCTGGCCTTCGACATCTACAATGCCTTCATGAACAACGACGTCCGGGCGGACGGATTCTCTGTGCGTTGCATTAAGGATTGACGCTTTGAAAAGCGAAGAGGCCGAATTTTTAAATAAGAAACTATTTTAAAAATTAAGATTTCAGCACCATCTTACAATGCGCCATTCCAGCTTCATAAAAGACGTCGCCGGCAATTTCAAAACCGGCACGTTTGTATAAATTGCAGGCAGGAAGCTGCGAATGCAGATATACCAACTTGTTGAAAGGTACTACATCTTCAAGGACTTTTTTTACCAAAGCATCGCCTATTCCTTTGTTCCGGTATTCAGGCAAAACAGCAAAGCGTTCTAGTTTGATACCTTGTTCCGTTTTACGCCAGCGGGCAGTGCCCACGGGAATATTGTTGTATAATGCAAGGTAATGTGAGACGGTTTTTTCGTGTTCATCGTGTTCCAGTTCTTCCGGCACCCCTTGTTCTTTGACAAAAACTGCCTGACGAATAGCAAAAGATTGTTTGAATAAATCGTGATTGGAGAAAGAAAATGAAACAATTCGAATCATTGGTTTTTTTTCAAAGATACATAATGGAAAACTTTTTAAAGAACAAAATTTCCGGAATCTATTTACTCGCCTTTCGTATATTGCCCTTTTCTTAATATTGATTTTGATGGCAAAATGAATTGTAATTACAAAGCAAAGAGATATGAACGGGTAAATTAGTGGTTTTTTTTAATTGCTGCAGAGCAGCAACAGAGCGTTGGTAAGAAAATATGTCGGTGTCAGCGAGTGGTTTGTGTGAAGATTCGGAATATATTTTCTTGATTTTTTGGGTACTTTTGTATCAAGACAAAAGTACCAAAGAAAAAATGTTTAAAATTATCAACATCTAATTGAAGTGAAATAAATGAATTTTCTGATTAACTTTAATGGTGCAAGATGCGTGACGAGAAACTTAATTTAATTATCTTTGTTGAGAGTCACATTCGTTGGAAAAAATCAACAACTTAAATCATAAAATTATGTTTGAATTACCTAAACTACCTTATGAAATGAATGCCCTTGAGCCGTTTATTTCACAAAAAACCATCGAATTCCATTATGGCAAACACCACCAGGCCTATGTAACCAACCTCAACAAATTAATTCCCGGCACTGAATTTGAAAATGCCACACTGGAAGAAATTATAAAAAAAGCCAACGGCGGAATTTTCAATAATGGCGCGCAGGTGTGGAACCATACATTTTACTGGAACAGCATATCTCCAAACCCAAAACCAAAGCCCGAAGGAACATTGGCCGATGCGATAAATAATAAATTCGGCAGTTTTGAAGGATTTAAAGAAAAATTTTCTTCAGCTTGCGTTACCCTTTTTGGCTCAGGCTGGGCATGGTTGGTAAAAACCTCTGATGGCGGTTTGGATATTATTCAGGAAAGTAATGCAGGAAATCCATTGCGTAACGGGCTTGTTCCTCTTTTAACCTGTGACGTTTGGGAACACGCTTATTATCTCGATTTTCAGAACCGCAGACCGGATTATGTGGCCGAATTCTGGAAATATGTCAACTGGGATGTTGTAGAACAAAGATTCTAAAATCAGTGTAATCCGCGGGAAATAAAAAAGACATTCTCCCGCAGATGACACATATTCGCAAAAAAAAGGTAATCATGAATGAAGCATTAAAAAAAGCAGCCCTCATTGCACTCAGAGATTGCATGGGGCTTAAAGCAGAAGAAACCCTGCTCATCGTTACAGACGAAACCAAAAAAGAAATTGCAGAGGCTTTACACGAAGCTGGGAAAGAACTTTGCAGGGAATCATTCCTGGTAGAGATCAAATCGCGCGAGATCAACGGGCAGGAACCTCCAAAACAAATAGCCGATCTGATGAAAATAGTTGATGTGGTTGTGTGCCCAACGGCAAAATCGCTGACACATACCGATGCCCGCCGTGAAGCATCAAAACTGGGAGTCAGGGTAGGTACGATGCCCGGAATTACCGTTGATTGCATGATTCGTTGCCTGAATGCTGATATTGAAAAAATTGTTAACCTGACGGAATATATTGCAGAAAAAATGGCGGGAGTGAAGAACGTCAGAGTGGTTACAGAAAAGGGAACAGATATTATCATGCCTGTCGGCGGGCGCAATGTGCTTCCCAGCAAAGGTGTCATGCGTAATAGAGGAGAAAGCGGAAACCTGCCTTCCGGAGAAGTATACCTTGCTCCGTGGGAAGGCAAAACAAACGGGATAGTTGTGATAGATGGTTCTATGGCGGGTGTAGGAATGTTGAACACATCCATAACTATTGAGGTTGTGAATGGCTATGCCGAAAAAATTACCGGGGGCGAAGAAGCAGAACGGCTGATTGTCATGCTGGATAAGGTTGGCAGAGATGCCCGTGCGGTGGCAGAATTTGGCATAGGAACCAATTATAAAGCACAACTAACCGGGATGATCCTGGAAGATGAAAAAGTTTTTGGCACCATTCATGTAGCTTTCGGAAACAATGTGAGCATGGGAGGAAATATCACGGTGAGCAGTCATTTGGACGGACTTGTGAAAGAGCCGGATGTATATTTTGACGATGTGCTCATCATGCAAAAAGGGAAAATGATAGGATTTGAAATTTAAAAAATCAGCGCTAATCCGCGAAATCCGCGGGGAAAAGAATGGAAAAAAAATTCCCGCAGATGGCGCAGATACCCGCAGAAAAAACAAATATTATGTTAAAAGCAATTATTAAAACAGTTAAGGGCGATATGACCGTCAGCTTTTATGAAAAAGATGCCCCGGGCACAGTGAAAAATTTTGTTGACCTGGCAAAAAAAGGTTTTTATAACGGGCTCACATTCCATCGTGTTATTCCGGATTTTGTGATACAGGGAGGTTGCCCTCACGGAACCGGAGTTGGCGGGCCGGGTTATACTATTAAATGCGAACTGGACGGTGGCAATCAATATCACGACCGGGGCGTTTTGTCTATGGCGCATGCAGGAAGGGATACCGGCGGCTCACAGTTTTTTATCTGCCACAGCCGCCAGAACACAGCTCACTTAGACAGAAAACACACTTGTTTCGGAAAAGTTGTTGAAGGAATGGAAGTTATTGACGCCATCCGCCAGGGTGATGTTATCAATGCTGTTGAAATTATCGAAGAACAGAAATAATTATAGTTTTGACAGGCCTTCTAACAGGCGCTTTTGTTTTTCTTCTTTGCTGAGGCTTTCATAAGCCTGTTTTTCTTTCAGGAATTTCTGCCGCTTTTCTTCTTCAATGCGGTGTATTTCTTCAAGATATTTATTAATAATCCTGTTTTTGAGAAACTCAGAAGCTACCGAAGGGAAAAGCTCCAGTAGTAGTTCGTCTCGTTCGTTTTCGGCAAGTTTTACATCCCCGTAATCAGGGAAAACAGGATTGTCTTGCTTTTTATAATTACGGGTATCATAAGGGGTTTCCTTTTTGACTCCCGCAATTTTATAACGGAATTCAGGCTTAACAGGCATAGGCGTTTTTCCATATTGACCTTTAACAAGATTAACAAACTGTATAGATTTCGTTGTGTAAAAAGGCTGTCCTTTGTTTTCATCAATTACGCAGTTTACCGCCTGCACGCCTACTATCTGACTGGTGGGTGTTACCAGCGGTGGGCACCCGGCAGCAAGTCTGACGGTGGGTATGATTTCGAGTACACGAGGCAACAAATTTTCAAGTTTCAATTGCTTGAGTTGTACCAGCATATTGGAATACATGCCGCCGGGAATTTCGGCATTTTTAATGTTTTCATCAGGTTCAGGGAAGCCGAAATACTCTTCAATTTTGTGACAGCAATGCAATAAATCCTGTCCTTTGTTATTCTGAGCATATTCTATTGCCATTGTGAAAAGGTCATCAATAACACGCGGCAGGGCATCTTTTGTAATATCGAACTCACGCGGGAGCTTTTTATAATTGTCGAAATCGGCAAGTTCTGTTCTTATCTCTTTAAGTATTTTATTTATTTCAACAACTTTTTGCTGATTTACGCCGGTTTCTATACCAAGCTTGTTGCAAAATAATTGTATTAATTCGTATGCCGGCGCCGCAGAACCTCCTGCAAAATTCATAATAGAAGTATCGAGAACATCAACTCCGTTGATAATAGCCATCAGAGAAGATGCGAGCCCATAACCCGGTGTGCAATGCGTGTGAAAATTTAAAGGAATTTTCAGTTTTTCTTTGAGTAAGCGGACAATGCGCCCCGAACGTAAAGGAGGAATCAGCCCGGCCATATCTTTAATGGTAATCATGTCGGCTCCCAGTGCCTGTAGTTCAAGAGCTTTTTTAAGAAAATAGTCATCGGTGAAAATATTGCCTGGCAATTTTTTGGCACGTAACAAAGCTTTCAGTTTATCTTTCGAGCTGAAATAAGGGTCAACAGTGTAACATACTGTGGCATCAGCAATACCGCCATTTTCTTTTACGTATTTAATGCTTGATTTGATGTTATCCACATCATTCAGGGCGTCAAAAATTCTCATGATTCCAATGCCCGATTGAACGGAAAGTCGGCAAAACCCCTCAATAACTTCTTCCGGATAAGGATTATATCCAAAAAGATTTCTCCCTCTTGAAAGTGCCGTAAGCTTGGATGAATTGCTTATGATGTTTTTTATTTTTTCAAGCCTTTCCCAAGGATTTTCACCCAAATAACGCATGATTGAATCGGGGACGGCACCACCCCAAACCTCCATAGCATAAAAATTTGCATCCTTGTATAAATGGAGCGCTTTATCAACCTGTGTCTGAGTCATGCGTGTGGCAAAAAGCGACTGTTGTCCGTCCCTCAGTGTTACATCTCTTATTAATAATTTACGTTTCATATAGCGTTGAAATACAGTTTTTTAATGAAAAATTTATTTTAATATTAATTTATTGGCAAAGGTACATAAGTTTTACATCTTGTTTAATCAATCTCTAAAATATTTAAATTCAAAAGCAATAAAAAACAGTTTTCAAAAATCCATATTAATTATTATTCCTAATTTAGTAATCTCAAAAACAGATGTTAACTCTAAATCCATAGAATATGAAAAAAGCTGTTATTTTATTATGTGTTGTTGCTCTCGCAGGATTTGTTTTTCAGGGATGCAACATTAAAAAAATTGAAAAAACCATGACAAAAGAAGATTCTATTATGCAATTAAAAGTAAATGAATACGCCAAAGTGAAGCTAACTGCCAATTTGGGCAATCTTACAGAAAAAGAAAAACAACTTGTGGTTGCACTTATAGATATTGCAAAAATAATGGATGAGCTTTACTGGTTGCAAACTTTGGGTGAAAAAAATGAGTTTCTTGACAGCATTAAAAGCGAATACGCAAAGCAGTTTGCACTTATCAATTACGGGCCTTGGGATCGCCTGGACGACAACAATCCATTTATACAAAAGTATAGTGAAAAACCTCTGGGCGCAAATTATTATCCGCAGGATATGACCAAAGAAGAATTTGAAAAACTTGACAATAAGGACAAAACAGGCTTGTACACCCTTATCCGCCGCAACGACGACAAAAGCCTGAAAGTTGTGTGGTATCATGAAGAATATAAAGAGCAGCTTCAAAAAGCTTCTGAACTCCTAAAAAAGGCAGCAACACTTGCCGAAGACGAAGGTCTGAAAAAATATTTAGAACTGCGTGCCGAAGCCTTGATTACAAGCATTTATCAACCCAGCGACATGGCATGGATGGAAATGAAAAACAACCGCATTGATTTTGTGGTGGGCCCGATTGAAAATTATGAAGATGCACTTTACGAATACAAGGCAGCTTTTGAGGCTTTTGTGCTTATCAAGGATATGGAATGGAGTAAAAAACTGGACAAATATGTTGCATTACTGCCCGACATACAAAAACAACTTCCGGTAGAAGAGAAATATAAAAAAGAAGTACCGGGAACATCGTCCGACCTAGGGGTTTATGATGCTGTTTATTACGCCGGCGACTGCAATGCGGGCAGTAAAACCATAGCCATCAACCTACCGAACGACGAACAAGTACAACTTGAAAAAGGCTCGCGCAGGCTGCAGCTGAAAAATACCATGAAAGCAAAATTCGACAACATCATGGTGCCGATATCACAAAAGCTTACTGACCCGGCACAAATGAAACATGTGAAATTCGACGCGTTTTTCAATAATGTGATGTTTCACGAAGTGGCACATGGACTGGGTATAAAAAATACCATCAACGGTAAGGGAACTGTGCGCGAAGCGCTGAAAGATGTTTATTCCGCCTTTGAGGAAGCAAAAGCAGATATACTCGGCCTTTTCATTGTCACCAGCCTGATAGAAAAAGGCGAGATAAAAGAAATAAGCGTAGAGGATTGTTTTGTTACTTTTATGGCGGGAATATTCCGCTCAGTACGTTTTGGCGCCGCCAGTGCTCACGGGAAGGCAAATATGATGTGTTTTAACTTTTTCGAAAAGTCCGGAGCTTTTACCCGTAACGATGCCGCCACATATACTGTGGATTTTGAAAAAATGAAAACTGCCATGAACCAATGGGCAGCAACCATTCTTGTTTTCCAGGGGAATGGCGATTATGAAGGAGCTAGCAAATACCTGAAAGAAAATGCTTTGATAAACCCGCAACTTCAGAAAGAACTGGATGCGTTGAAGTCGGCTAATATCCCCAAAGATATTGTTTTTGAACAGGGAAAGGAAATTCTCGGGCTATAAAAATTTTTGTTTTGTATAAGAAGCTGCCTTTCTGTTCGTTTTTCCTATAAATAATCACTACAGCATGAAAAAAACACTTTGGTTCATTTTGCTTGTTTTCGTTGCGGGATTTCAAACTTTTCCCCAGAATTCTGCTGTTGACGATAGCTTAGTGATTAAAAAGATACAAGCGGATATTTGTATACTGGCTTCTGATTCAATGATAGGAAGGGAAACGGGGACTCCCGGCGAATGGATGGCCAGGAAATACATAGAAAGCCGTTTCAAAGAAATCGGATTACAATCTCTTTTTGACACATCTTATTTTGAAGCATTCGAATATTTTGACTCCGATTTTGTTGACCTGGGAACTTTTTTTGAACTTAACGGCAAAGCCCTGAAGCTCTATCTAGATTATTATCCGCTTGGCTTTTCCTCAAATGATACTGTATCTGGCGAAATGGTATTTGTGGGTACCGGCATTTATAATGAACGTGAAAAAGTAAACGATTACGCAGGCCTCGGTGATTTGAAAAATAAAATTTTTATTATGGACCTTGCAATCCCCGATAAATATTTAAAAAATAATGATTTGTGGGAGAGCACACAGAAAGTCTCGAGAGTAAACCTTGCTGCTGAAAGAGGTGCAAAAGCTGTGATTTTCTTTTCTTCCGACAAAAGTTATGGCATACCGGTAAAAAATCCCTCATTTTTTATTGAGCGGTGTAATATTCCTGTGGTTTTTCTGATGGATGCTTCCCTTATTGATGTAAAAAATCCCGGAAAGGCAAATGTTGGCGTAAATATAAAACGCAGCGGCAACCGTAAGGCTTGGAATGTGGGTGCTTATTTGGATAATCATGCCGAATACACTGTTGTTATTGGCGCACATTATGACCATCTGGGGATGGGTTTTTCCGGTACACGTGATGCTGGAAATTACGAAGTGCACAATGGGGCGGATGATAATGCCAGTGGGGTGGCAGGTGTGTTAGAAATAGCAGAAATGCTGGTGCATTCGGATATGAAAAATAATAATTATATTTTTTTGGCTTTTTCTGCAGAAGAAAAAGGACTGATTGGCTCCGCAAAATTTCTTGAAAAAGAAAGCTATCCACAGGAAAAACTAAACTACATGATAGACCTTGATATGATAGGGCGGCTCGATGATAAAAATAACCTGAAAATATACGGCACGGGTACTTCAAACGTATGGGACGATGCTATTGACAGAATCAGCAATCCAGAAATGAAAGTTACTAAAATAAAAACAGGTATTGGAGGCTCCGACCACACATCTTTTAATCAGAAACAAATTCCTGCCATATTTATACACACCGGTTTGCACGCGGATTACCACAAAGCCGTTGACGATTGTGAATTAATTAATTTTTCAGGGTTAAATGAAGTAATGAAATACACTTACAACATCATAAAATTCCTTGACAAAGCCGGCAAAATAAGTTATCGTCCGGCAACAGTTATTGATGAAATACTGATTAAATAATCTATCGTTATTGTTTAATTTCAAAAGAGTCAATTACCAGCATATTTGTATCTATGGCCTGTACAACAAGTCTGTTATCTTTAATTTTTAGAGTACAAAAATGATATGTGTTTGTAAAAAGCTGTGACTCGGGAATTTTTTTTGTTTTAGGATACATTGGGGCGCCGCCACCGGCAGTGGTAATATAATAAATACCGTTTGAAAATGCCTTTTCGTAACAATGGTTATGGGCGTTAAAAACGAGGTCAACACCGTATTTTTCAAATAACGGCACAAGGTTTTTGCGCAGCTTTTTTATTTGAGTATTATGCGGTCCTGAACTATAGACGGGCAGATGCATTATTACTGCACAAAATTTGTTTTTTTCGTAGTTATTCAGGTCGTTTTCAAGCCAAAGGTATTGTTCGGAATCCTTGGTATAATCTGAAAAATTATCAATAATTACAAAATGCATATTCATAATGTTTACCGAATACCATTTGCCATTGTTTGGCAGAGAAAAATCATGCGATACGGTTTTTGAATGCAGTTCATGGTTCCCATAGCAAGGATAAAACCGGCTACTGTCTATAATAATAGAAAAAAACTTTTTAAATGTAACCCAAGCTGATTTTTTTAACCCGTTGAAAACAATGTCGCCTGTATGAAATACTGCAACAGGTTTTAACTGCATGATCTTTTTTGAAATGCTTTGATTCACAAGGTGGTTAATACGTATATTTCCCGAAACTTTGGTGCGGGTGTCGCCAAATACCACAACAACAGAATCGGTTTGAGCCGGCAGAATTGAATGGCGGCAAATAATTAAAAAAACAAAAATCAGGTAAGAATAAAATTTTCTCAAAATATTTGATTGTTTTTACAAAAATAGAAAATCCCCGTATTTATATGTCTTTGTTGATTTTTATTATAAGAGTGTTTTGTTGTTAATTTTTGAAAGAAAACAGATACAATGGCACGGATGCAAAAATCCAGGCATAAAGTTTCTGCTCATTGAACTTATTCGGAATTATTTTATACTTTTATTGTGGAATTTCAATAAAAAAATATCTAATACCCGATTTTTTCAAATAATAACTTAAATCCTCACAAGCCATGAAAACAAAAAAATTTTTTATAGCAAGTCTTTTTGCCTTGCTTATTGTTTGCCTGCAGCTTAGCAGTTGCGGAAGCAAATCAGAACAAAAAAATTATGATAGCCCGGAAACAGGATATTATGAAAAGTCCCCTGCCACTTCAGCTGAAGAAGAGGTAACAGAAACAAAGGATTATAACACAAAAAGTGAAGGCCAAAAATTCAATGGAGTTAATGATAAAATTACACCGCAGGAAACTCAGGAAAAAATCCCGCAGAAAATCATTAAAACCGCCGATATCAGCTTTCAGGTGGAAAAATACATTACAGCGCGTGCAAAAATTCTGGAAATTATCAAAAAACACGGGGGTTATGTTTCTTCAGAAAACCAAACAAGCGACGAATACCGCACCAGCAATATCATGATAATCAGGGTAACGTCTTCTGTTTTTGATGCGTTGGTTGATGAATTATTAAAAGAAGCGGTGTTTATTGATTATAAAAAAATTGAAGCACAAGATGTTACTGAAGAATTCGTTGATATTAATGCAAGGTTGAAATCCAAAAAAGATGCCATGCAGCAATATGAAGCCATACTCAAAAAGGCTTATACCATCAATGATATTCTTGAGGTTCAGCAATATATCCGCACTTTACAGGAAGAAATTGAATCGCTGGAAGGCCGGCTGAAATACCTAAACAATAAAGTGGAGTTAAGCACCATCAATGCTACATTTTACGAACAGGGAAAGATTATACCTGCACAGAAAAACTCATTTGGCTACAAGCTTAAAGAAGCCTTATCGTGGGGTTGGCAAGGGTTGTTAGTTTTCTTTATCGGTATTATCTATCTATGGCCCTTGTGGATAATTTTAGGAATTTCCTTGTTCTTATTGTTTTATTTTCTGAAAAAAGCCCGTAAAAAAAGAGCTGCCCGCAAGCTTCAACAATAATAAAACAAATAAAAAATTTTAATAGCCCCACCATTAATGACGGGGCTATTAAAAATAATTTCAATCAAACAGGGTTTCAGCCCTTTTAAAAATAAATCTATTAAATCCATTTTTTAATATTTTTGTTTTTGAAAAAATTCAACTATGAAATCCAAACACGAAACCATCACCAGCGTAAGCAACAAACGAATTAAAAATATTGCATTGCTGATGCGTAAGCAATCCGAGCGCAAAGCTCAGAGATTGATGGTGGTGGAAGGCGAAAAAGAAATCCGTCAGGCCCTGAATGCGGGTGTCGTCCCGGATTCTGTTTTTATTTGTCACAAAATCGCTACAGACCAAGCGCTTGTTGAACAATGCACAGCAGCTTGCACGGCGGAAAATTTGTTTTTTATCACTAAAGATGTTTTTGCAAAAGTGGCTTACCGCGACGACAGCGGAGGAATTATTTTGCTTGCCAAAACCCGTTATTTACAATTAGACGACATAACACTTCCGCCAAATTCTCTGATTGTTATTCTTGAAAATGTTGAAAAACCAGGTAATCTGGGGGCAGTGCTTCGCACCTGTGATGCTGCCGGCGTTGATTTACTCATCATTTGCGATCCGGAAACGGATATATACAATCCCAATGTCATACGTTCGGGCATAGGTTGTATATTTACACAAAGAGTTGTTGTCTGCACTTCCAATGAAGCTATAGTCTGGCTGAAAAAAAATAAGATTACGGTTTATGCTGCCGCGCTGCAAACGAACGATTTTTATCATGAAGCCGATATGACAAACCCTGTTGCTTTGGTTTTCGGAACTGAGGCTTCCGGTCTTACAGAAAAATGGCTGCATACCGCTGACCAGATCATTAAAATCCCCATGCTGGGAACCATTGACTCGCTGAATGTTTCAAATTCCGTAGCGATTATGGTTTACGAAGCAAAACGGCAGCGGGGGTTTGCATGATTGTTTGCAGTATAAATTCATGAATTTATACTGCAAATCCAAACTGTTTTTTTATTACCTTTGCTGCAATAATGTTGTTTAAAAACTGTTATTACCAAAAACAAAAGACTGGTATGAAATTCATTAAATACTTCCTTCTTTTTTCTTTTGTTTTACTTTTTGCATCAACAGACAGTTTTGCTCAAATAGGTTTTTATTCTGATTCAACATCTGAATCCGGTATGGATAACCACAAAAACAACGCATCATTATTGAAGTATAAACGACTGGGTGTTTCGATGGAAATGGGCGTGGGTATAAGTGGCTCAAAATACGGAGCGGGGGCTTATACATATTTGTCCCCATTTCTGAGTTATCGCGTGTCTCCAAAATTCCGCCTCGATGTGGGAGCAAGTTATATTCAGGGTTTTAATAATTCAGGAATAAATGAATATTACTTTGGGAAAAATCCCGCATACCTTTCGATCTTTGCCCGTGGAAATTATCTGGTTTCTGATAAGCTGTTAATTTCGGGCGCCGTTTATAAAATGTTCGATCTGAACAAACCTGAAACAAGCGACATTTTATCACAGAAGAAAAAATTCAACAATTACGGAGTCATGCTGGGCGTGGATTATAAAATCACCGAAAATCTTACTATTGGCGCCCAGGTCAATTTCTCCGACCGCAATCCATATTATTATCCCGGCTCTTATTATAACCAGAACGAATTTGGCCCGGATTTTCATCAGGGAATGAACCAATACAACGGCTTTGGCGGGATTCGCCCTTATTACGGATTTGGGAGCTGGTAGAAGCAGAATTACATTAAAAAAAAGCCTTAGCTTTGATTTAACGCATTAAGAATGAATACAAGCTGTTTTTCAACAGGCAGCATTCCGTCGATCCAGATTATTTTTGTTCCCCTTCTCTCCATGCCCCGGAACCACGTCATCTGCCGCTTGGCAAACTGGTGTATGGCAATATTCAGCAAACGCTCCATTTCCTCATAGGAATATTGTTTCAATAAATATTTTGTAATATATTTGTATTCAAGTCCATAACGAATCAGTCGGCTTGGGCTGATACCCGAACTAATTAGTTTTTGCACCTCTTCAACCATGCCATCATTCAACCGTCTGGTTAAACGCTCGGTAATTCTTTTCCTCACCTCTTCCCGCGGTATTTGTACACCAAAAACATATTGTTTTTCAGGCAAATAAGAGTTTTTTTCTTTCGACTTTTCTTCAGAAAAATGCGCAATTTCTATGGCTCGTACCAGTCGGCGGCGGTTTTCGGTATCGGTTTCGTTGTGAAGCGTTTTATATGATTCTAAAATCTTTATTAATTCTTCATCGGTTTTGTTTTCAAGGGATTTGCGAAAAGTTTCGTTAACAGGCACATCAGGTACGACATAGTTTTTTAACACGGCCTCGATATAAAGCCCTGTACCTCCGCACAATATCGGAATATTTTTTCTGTATGAAATCTCTTGAAATACCCTTTTAAAATCATTTACAAAACGATGAAGGTTGTATTCTTCTCCAGCTTCGGCAATATCAATAAGGTGATAGGGAATTATTTTCCCGTTCATTTTATAATCATCCAAATCTTTCCCCGTTCCTATAGTCATACCGCGGAAAACCTGCCGCGAATCAGCACTGATGATTTCCCCACCGATATTTGCAGCCAGTGCAACAGCCAATTTGGTTTTTCCGCAAGCCGTAGGGCCAAGAATTGTAATAAAATAATCAGGGTTCAATTTCTTTTTTTTAGGATACCGAAATTACTATTTTTTTCTTTTACGAGGATTATCAGGACTAAAGACCTTTACTAACACTATTTAAATTTGATTTTTTTAATAAATGTCCTTCAAACAAAACACTATATTTGTAACCCAAAATCAAAAACTTATGACAGAAAAAATTCACCGTGTATTACGCGACTCTAAAGCTGCCCGCTGGGCTGCATTATTCATAGTATCATTTACCATGTTTGCTGGATATTTCCTGGCCGATGTAATGGCTCCGTTACAAACACTGCTTGAAAAGCAACTGAATTGGAATGCCAATGAATACGGTTTTTTTACCAGTGCCTACGGATGGTTTAATGTGTTTCTTTTCTTTTTAATTATCGGGGGCATTATCCTTGACAAAATGGGTGTGCGCTTTACCGGGCTCATGGCTGCCATGATAATGGTGGGGGGTACGGCAATTAAATATTGGGCAATATCAACTCATTCGCTGGATGGCACAATATTGTTCGGCTGGAAAGCCCAAGTGATGGTGGCGGCAATTGGCTATGCTATTTTTGGTGTAGGCGTTGAGGTTGCCGGAATCACTGTTACAAAAATTATTGTCAAGTGGTTTAAAGGTCACGAAATTGCCCTTGCTATGGGAATCCAACTGGCAGTAGCAAGATTGGGAACTGCATTGGCACTTTCCACTTCTGCACCTATTGCGAAAGCAGCAGGAACAGTTTCTATGCCGGTACTTATTTGTTTAATTGCTTTATGTATTGGGCTTCTATCTTTCTTTGTTTATACATTTCGCGATAAAAAACTTGATGCTTCAATAAAAGCAGCTAACCTTGACAATGATGCACCGGCAGAGGAAGAATTTAAAATAAAAGATATTTTCAGAATTTTAAATAATAAAGGATGGTGGTATATTGCCCTACTTTGTGTACTTTTCTATTCTGCTGTTTTCCCGTTTTTGAAATATGCAACCAACCTTATGGTTAATAAATTTGGTGTTGATGAAGCTGTTGCCGGTGTTATTCCCGGGTTGCTCCCATTTGGGAACATCCTTTTAACGCCTCTTTTTGGTGGTATTTATGATAAAAAAGGTAAAGGTGCGACAATAATGATAATAGGAGCCTTAATATTAATTCTTGTTCATGCCTTGTTTGCTGTACCTTTCCTGAATCACTGGTTTATAGCTATCTTACTAGTTATTACTCTGGGTATTGGTTTTTCTTTAGTTCCTTCTGCCATGTGGCCTTCCGTACCAAAAATTATCCCGGAAAGGCAATTGGGGACCGCATATTCCTTGATTTTCTGGGTTCAAAATTGGGGATTAATGGGTGTTCCTTATCTTATCGGATGGGTTCTGGATAAATATTGTGTTACGGGTCAAAATATTGTGGATGGACAGGCGGTAACCACATTCAATTACACGATCCCAATGTTGATTTTTATGGGATTTGGCGTGCTGGCACTAATATTTGCCTTTCTGTTAAAAGCTGAAGACAAAAAGAAAGGTTATGGTTTGCAGTTACCGAATATTAAAAAATAGATTTTAGAAATAATAAAATTGAGAGAGGTTGTCAAAATAGTTTCTGTGAACTCTGTGAAAAACTCTGTGTAACTCTGTGGTTAAACAAAATGTTTTTTAACCACAGAGAACACAGAGATAAAACAGAGGGATGTGTTTTTTTTGATACTTGTTCAATCTTACTGAAAATACTTCGATGAAAATCCTCATTGTTTCGGCAACACAGGAAGAAATAAAACCGCTGGCAAACACGCTGAAAGTGTTGCTGAAAAACGATTTCCGCACATACCAAACTGAATTAGCCGGGCATCAGCTTACATTACTCATTACAGGAGTAGGAATGGTTTCAACGGCTTACCGTTTGGGACAAATAAATTTATCGGATTTTGATTTGGCAATAAATGCAGGCATTGCGGGAAGTTTTAACGAATCGCTTGCCATTGGGGAAATGGTAAATGTTTATCAGGATTGTTTTGCAGAATTAGGTGCAGATTATGGCGATAAATTTATTTCATTAAACCGTTTGAATTTTTCCGGAGAATACTCCGAGCCGTTTTTTAGTGAGGACGGATTTATCAAGAATCAAACAGCAATAAAAAATCCCGAAATTGAAAAAATAAAAAAGGTCAGTGCAATAACAGTAAATACATTAAGCAGCGAATCATCCCGCATTGAAAAAATGCTGAAAAATTTCTCTCCCGATATAGAGAGCATGGAAGGCGCAGCCTTTTTTTATGCCTGTCTGGCCCAAAATATTTCTTGTTTTCAATTAAGGACTATTTCAAACTACATCGAACCGCGAAACCTTAACAACTGGAACATTCCCTTTGCCATTGCCCTGCTTAACAAAAAGTTGCCTGAAATAATCAAAGCTTTCTGATAAATTTTTTTCGCTCTCCCTCCGCAATTGAAATCTAAACAATACTTTTGCAAAAATAAACTTCTGCCCCGCAGCAGCGAACCAAACTTAATCTCTAATCTCTTAAATCTAACTTACAAATGTCCTACATAATAAAACTCGGATTTTCGCCTTGCCCTAACGACACCTTTATTTTTGATGCGCTTATTAATAAAAAAATTGATACGGAAGGTATTGATTTTATCTGTGATGCCGAAGATATTGAACAGCTTAATCTTCGGGCCATGGATGAAGATTTGGATATGACCAAAGTTAGTTTTCATACCTTTCTTCATATTGCCGACAAATATCAGCTGCTCGATGCAGGAAGTTCTCTGAGTACTAATTGCGGGCCATTACTAATAGCAAAAAATAAGTTCTCAGAACCCGAAATTGATAATTTGTCCATAGCTATCCCTGGTAAATATACAACAGCAGCTCTTTTACTAAATTATGTTTATCCTAACGCCAAAAACCACCATGAGATTATTTTCAGTAAAATTGAAAAAATGATATTGAAAGACATCGTTAATGCCGGTGTTATCATTCACGAAACAAGATTTACATATCAGGATAAGGGGCTGATAAAAATTTGTGACCTTGGTTGTTGCTGGGAACAGAAAACAGGCTTTCCAATTCCACTTGGTGGTATTGTTATCCGAAGAGATATGCCCGAAGAACTTAAATCGAAGCTGAACAGAATACTAAAAAACAGTGTGGAATTTGCTTTTCAAAACCCGGATTCTTCAAAAGAATTTATAAAAGAACATTCTGTTGAAATAGAAGACGAGATAATAAAAAAACACATTGAATTGTATGTGAACCATTATACAAAAAGCCTTTATGGTAAAGGAGAAGAAGCAGTCAAATATCTGTTTGAATACGGGTTTTCCCAACGCATCATCAACAGGATTCCGGATAATATTTTTTATCTTAAATAATTTTAACAAAATTCTGATATAATTAACAGTATTTTCTAAAGCTTTTCTAATTACCCCAAATGCATTTTATAAGTATCTTTGTAAAAAATAAACCGCAATGGCAAATCCTAAAGAAAACGAGAAGGAAAGAAAAGTAGTTGTTGGCATTACCCATGGAGATTTTAACGGCATAAACTATGAAATACTTATAAAAACACTTATGGAGCCTTACCTGTTAGAGATATGTACTCCGGTTATTTATGGGTCTTCCAAAATAGCTTCATATTACCGAAAGACATTAAATTTTACCGATTTTAATTTTAACCTTGTAAAAAAGGCGGAATTTGCCGGCTCCAAACGTCAAAATATTGTTAATGTTACAGAGCAAGAAGTTAAAATTGAAACAGGGACCTCTTCGCCTATTGCCGGGCAACTGGCATTAACAGCTCTTAACATGGCTGTTGACGACATTAAACATAATCACATTAATGTTTTGGTGACGGCGCCAATTAATAAAAAAAACATACAATCTCCCGGATTTAATTTTAAGGGGCACACCGAATATCTGGCTGAAAAATTCAACTGTAGCGATTACCTTATGATGATGGTGGCTCGAAATCTTAGGGTTGGCTTTGTAACCGGTCATGTAGCCATCAATGAAATCTCTTCAGTTTTAGATGAAAATCTTATTCTGCGGAAACTGATAGTGATGAATAATTCTTTAATAAAGGATTTTGGGATCAATAAACCCAAAATTGCATTGCTCGGGCTTAATCCGCATTCGGGTGACGATGGCGTTATTGGGAAAGAAGAAGAACAGATTATTATTCCAGCCATTAAAAAAGCTCAGGCAGAAAATATCCTTTGTTTCGGGCCCTATCCTTCGGATAGTTTTTTCGGAACATTTAAATACCGCCAGTTTGATGGAGTATTATCCATGTACCACGACCAGGGTATGATAGCTTTTAAAATTATTGGTTTTGAAGAAGGTGTAAACTTCACGGCCGGGCTTCCCATAATTCGAACTTCACCGGCACACGGTACGGCTTATGAAATAGCCGGAAAAAACATTGCCAGCCCCGAATCGCTCAGAAACGCCATTTACCTTGCCTGTGATATATATAAACACCGCCTACATTTCGAAAAAATAAATGAAAATCTCCTGAAAATAGGTGCCTACAAACAAAATGAAGAAGAGCAGGGAAAAGACAACTAAAGATTTTACAAGTAATCATGCCAGGGTATTCCATAAAAGAAATTTCAACAATAACCAAAGGGCGTCTGATTTCGGTTTCGGGAAAAAATGATGTTATCAACCATTTGCTTATTGACAGTCGCAAAATAACAGTTGCAAATACTTCTCTGTTTTTCGCAATTGTAACGAAAAAAAACAACGGCCACAAGTATATTTCCGAACTTCATAACAAGGGAGTTAGAAACTTTGTTGTGTCTGAAATGCCTGAAAATATAGAAAAATATGAAGGCTCAAACTTTCTGGATGTAAAAAATACACTTGATGCCTTACAGGCAATTGCAATACATCATCGAAAACAATTTGATATTCCGGTGATTGGTATAACGGGAAGTAACGGAAAAACCATCGTTAAAGAATGGATTTTTCAATTATTATCTGCCGATAAAAATATTGTACGAAGCCCGAAAAGTTTTAATTCTCAGATTGGCGTACCACTTTCTGTTTGGCAAATGCAACCCGAGCATGAGCTAGCTATTATTGAAGCTGGAATTTCTGAACCGGAAGAGATGAAAAAACTTCAGAACATCATCCAGCCAACCATTGGTATTTTCACAAACATTGGCAGCGCCCATGAAAAGAACTTTATTAATAACGTGCAAAAAACAGGCGAAAAGCTTAATCTATTTACCAAAACTGATGTTTTAATTTATTGTGCCGACAGTTATGAAATTCAGGACCGCATCATTCAATCAGAAATATTAAAACAAAACAAGTTTTTTAAGTGGGGCTGCAAAAATACTGCTGACCTTGTTATAAAAAAACAATTAAAAAATTCCAGAAACACAACAATAACAGGTCTTTTTAACTCCCTGGAAGTTTCTATTACAATACCTTTTACGGACAATGCATCCATTGAAAATGCCATTCATTGCTGGGCGCTGATGCTTTGGTTAGGATATTCGAATGATATTATTGCTTCAAGAATGAGACTTCTGACCCCTGTTGCAATGCGCCTAGAGTTAAAAGCCGGGATAAACAATTGTTCAATCATTAACGACAGTTATAGCTCCGACCTTAATTCGCTGAGTATTGCTCTTGATTTTATGAACCAGCAAAATCAACACAAAAACAAAACAGTAATCCTTTCTGATATTTTACAAAGTGCACTTGACGATAATGAACTATATGGCAATGTTTCAAAGTTGTTAAATTTGAAAGGAGTAACTCGCATTATTGGCATCGGACCTTCTATTTCAGACCACGATGTTTTATTCTCACAGAAAAAATCTTTTTATAAATCAACAGATGATTTTTTAAATAATGTTCAGCTTAAAGCTTTTAATAACGAAACAATTCTTATTAAGGGAGCACGTGTTTTTGAATTTGAACAAATTAGCCGGCTTTTACAACAAAAAACACACGAAACGGTGTTGGAGATAAATCTGAATGCCCTGATTCAAAATCTTGATTATTTTAAAAGCAAGCTAAAAAAGGGGACAAAGATAATGACAATGGTCAAAGCTCTTTCTTATGGCAGCGGAGGTTTTGAAATCGCAAATGTGTTACAGTATCATAATATTGATTATCTGGCTGTTGCTTATGCCGACGAAGGTATAGAGCTTCGCAAAGCAGGAATTACAAGACCCATCATGGTAATGAACCCCGAAGAAGAAAGCTTTGATTTAATAAATAAATATGACCTGGAACCCGAAATTTATAGTTTTCGGACTCTTAAATTGCTTATTGATTCGCTTAACAATGCAGGCAAAGAAAGGACTAAACAGTCTATACACATAAAAATTGACACCGGAATGCACCGCCTTGGTTTTGCTCCCGGTGAAATCAATACACTACTTAGCATCTTAAAAGAAAACGACCGAATTACTGTTAAGTCTGTATTTACGCATCTGGCTGTTAGCGAAAACCCCGAACACGATGACTTTACATTATCTCAGATTAAACTGCTGAAAGAAGTATGTGAAAGACTAAAAAAAGAACTTCCTGAGCCCTTTTTAATTCATGTACTTAATTCTGCAGGAATTTCTCGGTTTAAAGAAGCTCATCTTGATATGATACGCCTCGGGATTGGTCTTTACGGAATTTCTTTCTATGAAGAAGAACAACAAAATCTTCAAAACGTAAGCACACTTAAAACTATCATTTCACAGATAAAAACCATCAACAAAGGCGAAACGGTTAATTATGGAAGGGTATGGATAGCTGATAAAAAAACTACTATTGCTATTTTACCCGTTGGCTATGCCGATGGCCTTAGCAGGAGATTGAGCGATATGGGCGGATATGTTTATATTCTTGGTAAAAAAGCCATGTTAATTGGAAGCATTTGTATGGATATGTGTACAGTTGATATTACCGATATTGATGCTAAAGAAGGAGACACTGCATTTGTCTTTAATGATGCAATTTCTATTAAAAACTTGGCAAAAATACTCCACACCATTCCTTATGAGATTTTAACTTCCGTATCGGGAAGAGTTAAAAGAGTGTATTATTACGAATGATTTCCTGTTTTTTACACTTTTATGCAACATTCATCTTGCATGTTGTATGTCCATAATAATTTTAAAATTTAGCAAAGTTGCTTTAGTAGAGAATATGGGGTTGTTTTTTAGATACTTTTATAATAACAAAATATAATCTTAACCAAAAAGATATTTCATCAGTTCTTCAATCTTACGAAGAGGTATAATATGTATCTTATAATTTTTCAGATTCAAAGAAGAAGTATTGTATTTAGAAATTACAATTTCCTCGAAACCAAGTTTTTCTGCTTCCGAGATTCTTTGTTCAATTCTGTTTACAGAACGTATCTCGCCTGAAAGGCCAACCTCAGCGGAGAAACAGGTTTTAAGGCTGACAGCAATATCTTCATAAGAAGATAAGACAGAGGCAATTACAGCAAGGTCAATGGCAGGGTCATCAACCCTGATACCCCCGGCAATGTTTAGAAAAACATCTTTTGCCCCTAACCGGAACCCGCATCTTTTTTCCAAAACCGCCAGAAGCATATTCAGCCTTCTCGCATCAAAACCGGTGGAAGAACGCTGTGGATTTCCAAAAGTTGATGAGCTTACAATAGATTGTACTTCAATAAGCAAAGGTCTTAGCCCTTCGATAGTTGAAGCAACGGCAATTCCGCTCAGGGGTTCATCATGCTGTGAAAGTAGAACTTCCGAGGGGTTTGTAACCTCACGTAAGCCAGAGCTTTGCATTTCAAAAATACCTATTTCGGATGTAGAACCAAAACGGTTTTTTACCGAACGTAAAATGCGATACACGTAATTTCTGTCTCCCTCAAACTGCAATACGGTATCTACCATATGTTCAAGCAATTTGGGGCCGGCAATGCTTCCGTCCTTGGTAATATGCCCAACCAAAAAAACCGGTGTCGCAGTATTTTTCGAATATTTCTGAAATTCCGAGGCACATTCTCTGATTTGTGAAATACTCCCTGCTGAAGAATCAATAATATCGGTTTGTAATGTTTGTATAGAATCTACAACCACAAGGTTGGGTTTTATATTTTCAATATGCTGAAAGATACTCTGAGTATTAGTTTCATTAAGAATAAAACAGCTGTTGCTTTTTGCATTTATTCTTTCACTCCTCATTTTTATTTGTTGCTCACTTTCTTCACCAGTGATATAAAGAACCTTTTGGGTTTTAATATTTAAAGCAACCTGAAGCATAAGTGTGGATTTGCCTATTCCGGGCTCACCTCCGATTAATACCAATGAGCCAGGGACAATTCCTCCGCCAAGAATTCTGTTTAACTCATCGTTTGAAGAATCAATACGTTGGTGATTGTCAACCTCTATCTCATCAAGTATTTTGGGTTGTGAAACATTCCTGAAAGAATGGGTATCTTTAGCCGAAATGTTTTTTTTTGATATTACTTCCTCAACAAAGGTATTCCATTCGTTGCATGAGGGACATTTTCCAAGCCATTTTGAAGACTGAGTTCCACAATTCTGACAAAAAAATACGGTTTGGATTTTAGCCATCCGCTAAATCAAAGCATTGAAAATTCCCGGAAATAAAGTCCTCCCTCAACATTATTAACAATCATAAGAATATTGTTATTCATTTTTACGATTTCCCATTGACAATTGTAATAAGGCAGGTGAGGGTTTTCAATTCCGGAAACTGTAAACTTCTCATATGAATCCATACTATAAAACCCTTTATATTCTACAACAGTATCCGGATTTCCCATCCATTGTAAATCGCGATAATGAATTATCAGCTCTCCCCCTGATTTAAACTCCCAATCTTCTACATATGTTGTGTCATAAAAATTTTCCACATTAACGTATTTCCATTTGCCTTGTAATTTGTTTTCAACACTTGATTTGGTACAAGAAATATATGTGAAGAAACAAAAAGAAACAAATAATAATAAAAACTGTACAAAAAACTTTTTCATAGTTTGTATAATAATAATTTATAAAGCAAAATTAATAAAATAATTCAAAATTTGTCTTTTTTTGAATAAAATTTCACAATGTTGTTAATAATATTGCTTGTTGAATACCCTTCAATAAGTTCAATTGTAACTACTTGACCTCCATTTTGAATCGTATGATTTGCGCCCACAATTGTATCAAAGGAATAATCTTTTCCTTTTACTAATACATCTGGTTTTATTAATTTAATAAGATTTTCCGGAGTTTCTTCTTCAAAAATCACCACAGCAGAAACAAAAGACATTGACGCCAGTAATAATGAACGGGATTGTACATCATTAATCGGACGATTGTTTCCTTTAATTTTTTTTACAGAATTATCACTGTTAAGTCCAACAATTAAAATATCGCCTAAATCACAAGCTTTAGACAAATAATCAATATGGCCAAGATGTAAAATATCAAAACAGCCATTCGTAAAAACCATCTGATATTTTTTAAAACGGAAAAATTCCAGTCTTTTTTCAAAAACTTCAAAGGAGGGGTAAATTTTATTTTTGATGATTTCCAGTTGTGTCACTTTTTTTGTTGTTTAAAACCGGTAAAAGAATTAAAGAAATAATGCCCGAAAGAATAATTGCTGCTGTTTGGGCAATCCAGATTAGCCATCCCAGCGTAAATCCTGTAAGATTATTAACTCCATACTTTGGAACAGAAAGTGTTTCGGCAACAATTACCGGATAAATACCAATACCTCCCTGAACTAACATAATTCCAATTGTCCCCATTATTAAAACTGAAAATGCGGCAGCGGCGCCAGTTTCGCTTGTTTCTGCCAGGCTGAAAAAACAAACATAAGTCATCAGAAAATACATTGCCCAAATAGAAATCGTATAAATCACAAATAAAGCCGGCCTTTTCACTTTTCCGATAGATATTAATCCCGCCCAAAACCCTTTAAAAAGTTTGATAATTTTTTGGTAAATTCGGTATTTAAGCAGTTTTTTATGAAAAACAAACAAAAACACTATAAATACAATCGTTAGTAATATTGATCCGTAAAAAAAGTATCCCTTACCTACAAATTCAAATTTTTGTGATAGCGGTTGATATATTTTTTCATTAACATAACCCGAAATAGCATCATACTGAATAAGCAGGTTCAAAAAAAACAAAACCACAAATGACAACAAATCAAGGGCACGTTCTGCCACAACGGTGCCAAATGATTTTTCAAAGGGTATTTTTTCATATTTATTTAAAATGCCGCAGCGGGTTATTTCTCCAAGTCTTGGCAGGGCCAGATTTGCAAAATATCCTATCATCAGGCTTAAAAAAGTGTTTTTAAATTTTGGTTTATATCCAACGGTATTTAAAAGCATTTCCCATCGCAACGAACGCAAAATATGACTAATAAGGGCAAATATTAAACCAACAAACAGCCAAAGATATTTGGCATGTGAAAATGATTCAAAAATTTGTTCCTTTTCTTTTTCGGTGAGGTCTTTAACAAAAAACCAAATAAAAAATATGCCGATAGCAAGAAAAACTATAAGTTTAACACCATCTAAAAGTTTCTTTTTCAAAGTGTTTATTTTAGCTTATTGGTTTGAGAATCGGGGAAAATAATGGTTGGAGAAAAGTTTTTTGCCTGTAAAAAATCCATGCATGCATAAGATACAATAATTATCAAATCCCCGAGGGTAACTTTTCTAGCGGCAGCTCCATTAATACCCACAGTACCGCTTCCTCTTTTTCCTTTTATTACATAAGTGTCGAAACGTTCACCATTATTGATATTGTATATATGCACCCTTTCGTTTTCAATAATATTTGCCGCATCCATAAGGTCTTCGTCAATAGTAATGCTCCCGATATAATGTAATTCAGAATGAGTTATTTTGACTCTGTGAATTTTGGATTTAAGAACCTCTATCATCATAGCGCCGCAAAATTACAAAATAATTTTCATGTTATCAATCAAACGTATTTCTCCGGCATAAACAGCGATAAAAGCTCTCAAATCAGAATTATTTACCCATTGTTTAGCCGGGATTAATGTTTCTTCTTCTGCAATTTCAAAATAATCAAGTTTAAATCCTTTCATTTTTGATATTTCCCCGGAAACATATTTTTTAACCTGCCCGATACTTTGTTCATGTGATAACTTTATAACCGATTGCAAAATTTTTGCGATTCCGGACGACATTTTACGTTGATATTTATCTAATCTTAGATTCCTTGAACTCATTGCCAATCCGTCAGCTTCTCTCATGGTTGGGCAGCGAACAATTTCTATGGGGAAATTTTGTTGTTTAACAAGCTCTTCAATAATTCTTAATTGCTGAAAATCTTTTTCACCAAAATATGCTTTATCAGGCATAACAATATCAAACAGCCTTTTTACTACAATGGCAACACCATTAAAATGTCCTTTCCGGGATGCCCCTTCCATAAACTTTTCGAGAGTTCCAAAACTATAATTTTCACTAGGGGGTTTGGGGTACATTTCTGCTTTTGTGGGACAAAAAACAATATGACAACCATTGTGTTTTAGTAAAATTATATCCTCGTTCTTACGCAAGGGATAATTTGTATAATCTTCAATATTATTAAACTGAACCGGATTAACAAAAATGCTGCACACACAGATATCGTTTTCTTTTACAGCTCTTTCAATCAACGACCCATGTCCTTTATGTAAGGCCCCCATTGTGGGGACAAATCCGATTGTTTTATTAATTGATTTCTGTTCTAAAATGTAATTAATAACATCTTTTGTCAGCTCAAAAACTTTCATGGTGTTTTTTACAAATATACGAAAGTATCAATTAATCCGTTTACGTAAGAGATTTATAAAAATGTAATAATATAATCAATTATTTGCTAAATTATTCGTAATTTTGCATATTGAAACTTAAAATGCTTGTTATGTCGAAATACAAAGTTTTGTTTGTTGCCCAAGAAATTGTTCCATACATGAACGACAGTCATATGGGCCAAATATGCCGTTCTTTGCCCCAGGGAATTCAGGAAAAATGTTGTGAAATCCGCACTTTCATGCCCCGTTATGGTTCTATCAATGAAAGGCGTAATCAACTCCATGAAGTAATACGTCTTTCGGGTATGAATCTTATTATTGACGATACAGATCATCCCCTAATTATTAAGGTTGCTTCAATTCAATCCGCCCGGCTTCAGATTTATTTCATTGACAATGAAGATTATTTTAAGCGGAAATCTGTTTTTACCGACAAAAATGGTGTGTTTTTTCAGGACAACGATGAGAGAGCCATTTTTTATGCACGCGGCGTCATAGAAACTATTAAAAAACTCGGTTGGGCCCCGAATATTATTCATGTTCACGGCTGGTTTTCAAGTCTGATTCCTTTTTTTATAAAAACAACCTATAAAAACAATCCATTATTCAGCGATACAAAAATTGTATGTTCAATTTACGATGATGATTTTAAACAGCTTTTTGATAAAAATTTTATTAAAAAACTCAAACACGAAAATGTTACTGAAAAAGAGTTAAAGCATTATAAAACTTGTAATTATGTTGGATTAATGAAAGGGGCAATTGATTTTAGCGATGCTATAGTTATCGGCTCAGAGAAGATTAATCCCGAATTAATGACTTTTGCAAAAAAAACCCGTAAACCCTTCCTGGGTTATCAACCCAAAGATAAATTTATTGACGCTTACAGCGACTTATATGATGAGCTTGTTGATGAATTAATAAATGAGGATGCTGTCAAATAATTTTAAACCATTAAGTCGTTGAAAAAATTCATTTTATATTCTTTTTTATCTTTTTCGGTAATTTCATTATGTATTGGTATTTTCACTTCCTGTAATAAAAATGAGGAAATAGGCATCAATGTTCAACCCGAAGGAGATATTCTTGGCGTTTCTTTTATAAGTAGTATTCCTATATTAGCACATACGGTTTTAGAAGATTCTGTTCGTAGCGATGAAACTGTTTACAACCTTGTTGGAAGTTATATGGACCCTGTTTTTGGACTTACAACTGCAGGGTGTTATACTCAATTCAGGCTGACAACCTCTAATGTTGACTTTGGCCTAAATCCGGTATGTGATTCCATTGTTTTATCGCTCTTGTATAAAAGTTATTATGGAGACACTTCTTCCTATTTGACTTTAAATGTTTATGAAATAGCCGATGATTTTTACCTTGACAACACTTATTATTCAAACCAAAAACTTGGCGTATTCAAAAACAATCTGGCAAATATTACTTTTAAACCCAACTTTGTTGACAGTGTAACTGTTGATTCTGCTTCATACGCCCCTCATCTTCGAATTAAACTTAAAAAAACACTGGGAGATAAAATTATTGCAGCTTCCAGCTCATCAGATTTAGCAGACAACAGCAGTTTCCTAAAATTCTTTAAAGGCCTTTATATAAGCACAAATTCTGTCTCATCCAGTGGCGCCATCATTTATTTCAATTTGCTCTCATCACTTTCAAAAATCACACTTTATTACCACAGCGATAACGGTTTGTTCAATTACAGTATGGTTATTGATGACTATTGTGCACGTTATAATTATTTTGACCATTATTATTCTTCTGCAGATGTTTTATTTAAAAACCAGATAAACGGAGATACTACCCTTGGAAATGACTTTCTTTATCTTCAGGCCATGGCAGGAACTAAGATAAAGTTTAAGTTCCCAGATATTACAAGTTTAAATAGTTTGGGCAGGATTGCTGTCAACAAAGCAGAGCTTGTAATGAAAGTCGATGAAACAAATATAGACACATATCCGCCGCCTGCAAACCTTACTCTGGTACTTATTAATACCGATGGTTCTCTGAGTTTTTTGCCCGATTATAACTACGGTTCTGCATATTTTGGAGGCATATATAACAGCACAAACAAGGAATATCGTTTTAATATTGGGAAATATATACAAGATGTTTTACAAAGAGGATATATAAACGATAACGGCTTGTTTCTGGTTGTTTCAGGAGCATCAATATATGCCAACAGGGCTGTAATTTTGGGAAACAACAGTGCTGAAAATAATTTTCGTTTGGAAATAACGTATACAAAAATTGATTAAACATGTGCGGAATTGTCGCCTATGTTGGTCCACGGCAAGCATATCCAATATTAATAAAGGGATTGTTCCGGCTTGAATACAGAGGATATGACAGCGCCGGTATTGCCATACTGAATAAAGAAATTCAGCTTTATAAAAACAAAGGTAAGGTTTCTGACCTTGAAACTATTGTAAAAGAAAAAAACCTGGAAGGAA
The DNA here is from genome assembly GCA_023228145.1 of Bacteroidales bacterium. Classification (NCBI taxonomy): domain Bacteria; kingdom Pseudomonadati; phylum Bacteroidota; class Bacteroidia; order Bacteroidales; species Bacteroidales bacterium. The sequence continues at coordinate 92,212 of JALOBU010000010.1, forward strand.
CTATCGGAATAGCACATACTCGCTGGGCTACTCATGGTGAGCCCAATAATGTTAATGCTCATCCTCATTTTTCTAACTCCGGCAAAATAGCAATCATTCACAATGGTATTATAGAAAATTATGCTTCATTACGTGAAGAATTATTAAGCCGTGGTTACATTTTCCACAGCAATACCGACACGGAAGTTCTGGTTCATTTAATTGATGATATTCGTACCAATGAAAAAGCCACTCTGGTTGAAGCAGTTCAAATGGCATTAAATCAGGTAATAGGAGCTTATGCTCTGGTTATAATATCTCAGGAAGAACCCGACATGCTTATTGCAGCAAAAAAAGGAAGTCCGCTGGTAATCGGAATAGGAAAAGATGAAACTTTTATTGCATCTGATGCAACGCCCATTGTTGAATATACAAAAAAAGTAGTTTTTCTCAATGACGAAGAAATTGCCATCATATGTCGTAATCAGGATTTAAAAATCAAAACAATAAAAAATATTGATAAAACACCATATATTCAACAGCTTGAGATGAACCTCAGCGCCATCGAAAAAGGAGGCTTTGAACATTTCATGCTTAAGGAAATTTACGAACAACCTCGTTCCGTAAAAGACTGTTTCCGGGGAAGATTAAATGTAAAAAGCGGTGTGGTTTCTTTGGGAGGAATTATTGATTATATTGAAAAAATTACAAAAGCCAACCGGATTATTATTGTTGCTTGTGGAACTTCATGGCATGCAGGGCTTGTTGGCGAGTATCTTTTTGAAGATTTAGCACGAGTACCCGTTGAGGTTGAATACGCATCAGAATTTAGATACAGAAACCCTGTTATCTATGAAAATGACGTAGTTATTGCTATTTCACAATCAGGCGAAACTGCAGACACCCTTGCTGCAATTGAACTTGCAAAATCCAAAGGAGCAACTATTATTGGCATTTGCAATGTCGTTGGTTCTTCCATCCCGAGGGCTACTCATGCAGGCTCTTATACACATGCCGGGCCGGAAATTGGTGTCGCCTCTACAAAAGCATTTACTGCACAAGTAACTATACTCACATTAATGGCGCTAATGATAGCTGACAGAAAGGGGAGTATCTCAAAATCGCGTTTTTATCAGATTATTAACCAACTGGAACAGATACCTGAAAAAATTGAAAAAACACTAAAAGTTAATGAGGATATCGTCAGCTTGTCTAAAATATTTAAAGATGCCAGAAATTTTCTTTATTTGGGCAGAGGGTATAATTTCCCAGTTGCCTTGGAAGGGGCATTAAAACTTAAAGAAATATCCTATATTCATGCTGAAGGATACCCTGCCGCCGAAATGAAACATGGCCCTATCGCTTTAATTGATGAAAAAATGCCTGTTGTTGTAATTGCAACACAACAGAGTGTTTATGAAAAAATAATCTCTAATATTGAAGAAGTCAAGGCCAGAAAAGGAATAATTATTGCAATTGTTACCGAAGGCGACAAAACGGTTCAAAAAATAGCTGACTATATTATTGAAGTCCCGGAAACTGATGAAATTTTAGTTCCGTTACTGGCTACTATACCCTTACAGTTACTTTCATACCACATTGCCGTGATGCGTGGATGTAATATTGACCAGCCCAGAAACCTTGCAAAATCTGTTACGGTAGAATAATATTGTATTTATGAAAATCAGAGAAGTTTTAGATTATTTTGAGCGGGTTATACCGCTTGAATTTCAGGAAAGTTACGATAACAGCGGCTTACAAACGGGCAATCCGGAAAAAGAACTTCGATGTGCACTTCTTACACTTGATGTTACTGAGAAAACAATTGAGGAAGCTCACAAAAAAAAATGCAACCTGATAATTTCACACCATCCATTAATTTTTCACGGGCTTAAAAAAATTTCAGGGGCTACTCCTATTGAAAGAATCATTGAAAAAGCTATAAAATCGGACATAAGCATATATGCTGCACACACATGCCTGGATAATAATATCAATGGATTAAATTCATTTGTAGCTCAAAAAATGGGAATAAAAAACATTAAAATTCTTTCTCCTTCACAAAACACTCTGAAAAAGCTGGTTGTTTTTTGTCCCATTGATTATGCTGAAAAACTACGCAAAACTCTTTTTGAAGCCGGAGCAGGACACATTGGCAATTACGATTCATGCAGTTTTAATGTTGCCGGAACTGGGAGTTTTAGGGCTGGCGAAGGAGCAAACCCTTTTGTCGGGGAAACCAATATGCTCCACTTTGAAAACGAAATCCGCATCGAAACAATCTTTCCCGGAATTATCCAGCATCAACTTATTCAAGCTATGTTGAAAGCTCATCCCTATGAAGAAGTTGCGTATGATATTTACCCTCTTGACAATTTCTATTATTCTATTGGTTCAGGCATCATTGGAGAACTTGAAAAAGAGCACAACACAGAAGAATTTCTCTTATTTCTTAAAGATTTTTTTAAAACAAATTGTTTAAAACACAACAAGACGAAAATTTCAAAAATTAAAACAATTGCATTTTGCGGAGGTAGCGGAAGTTTTCTTATTAATAAAGCTATTGAACAAAAAGCAGATATTTTTATTACCGCAGACCTTAAATACCATGATTTTCAGACAGACGAAATACTTCTTGCAGATTCAGGGCATTATGAAACCGAAATATTTGCACTTGAATTGATTACTTCACTGATTATTAAAAAATTTCCTACTTTTGCATTTTTATTTTCAGAAAACATCTCAAATCCCGTATCTTACATTTAATAATATAAAACAGTATGGCAAAAACAATATCAAAATCAAAGCAGGTTCAGCCAAAAACAAAAAAAACAGTTTTGAGGACTGTAATAAAAAAGAGTCCTGCAAAGCCATCTCAAAAAACAAACAAACCCAAAACTGCTCAGCCCCTTAAAACAAAACAAGTTAAAACAGTAAAATCAAAAACTTTGACCGCAAAAAAAGAAAATAAAAAAGTTGTTAATCCTCCGAAATCAAAAAACCTTGTCAAGAAACCATTAAAAGCTAATAAAGAAAAAAACTTTGTAAAAAAAACAATTATGTCCGCCAAGAAAGAAATAAAAAAAATCACTGCACAAAACTTTAAAAACATTGAAAAAACAAAAACTGTTTCAAAAAAAGAAATAAAAACTCCAGATAAACTCAAACAAAAAAAAGATATTGATATTAAAAAATCAATTAAACCTAACAAGGAAATACCAAAGGTAAAAACAAAAGCTGATGCTATCATTGAAACACCACCTGCAGTTCAGAAAGTTGCAAAAAAGGCTTTTTTGATGGACAAAGACGACCAGTCGATTGAGAAAAAATTGTACACTTTATATAGTCTGCAGGTTGTTGATACAGAGATAAACAAAATCAGAAGTGTCAGGGGGGAATTGCCCCTGGAAGTTCAAGACCTTGAAGACGAAATTGCAGGCTTAGAGACCCGTCTGGAAAATTTAAACACAGAACTTAAGGAGATTGACTCCGAAATAAAAGAAAAAAAGCTTGCGATTAAGCAACATTTAGAACAAATTAAAAAATACGAGTCGCAACATATGAATGTTCGCAATAACAGGGAATATGATTCTATTACTAAAGAAATTGAATTCCAGTCTCTTGAAATACAACTTTGCGAAAAAAGAATTAAGGAATATAACATTGCCCTTGACCTCAAAAAAGATGTAATTGAAAAAACCAAACAAACACTTAAGGAACGCAAGGAAGACCTTAAACAGAAAAAAATAGAATTGGAAGAAATTGTTTCAGAAACGGAAAAAGAGGAAAAAAAATTACTTACAAAACTTGAGCAGTGTCAAAAACTAATAGACGAACGTTTATTTACAGCCTACCAGCGCATCAAAAAAAATGCCCGAAACGGATTGGCTGTTGTTGTGGTTGAACGTGATGCCTGCGGTGGTTGCTTTAATAAAATTCCCCCTCAGCGGCAGCTTGACATCAAAATTTTAAAAAAAATTATTGTTTGCGAATATTGTGGCCGTATATTGATAGATAAACATATCGAAGAGTTAGTCAAATCTGATTAAATTTTTGGAACATTGCAATACAGGTAACAATAAAACATATCCATAATACTCCACACCAATCCTCTTGAATTTCTAACTTTCTTATCGGGAAGAGGAAAACGGGTTATTAATAATATTTTCAGTTTACCAGTTCTTCAAAATAACTGATGTATTTTTCTTTCCATGCATTAAACGAATACTTTTCTACTATTGTTTTTCGGCCGTTAAGTCCGATTTTTTTTCTCAAATCGGGAGATTCTATCAGTAGGGATAATTTTTCAATCCATTCCTCATCATTTGCCGCAAGAAATCCATTTACCCCGTCCTGAACAATTTCGGTATTAACACCTACTGGCGACAGGACCGCCGGAATACCCAACGCCATATACTGAAGGCCTTTAAATCCACATTTTCCACGCGACCATTCGTCATCAGGCAAGGGCATTATGCCAATATCAAATTCTTGTAAATCTCCGATTTCAGTGTCTTTATTCCATTTGCAAAATTCTAAAAGCAAGTTGTCAATATTTCCGGGGGCATCGGATATGAGTTTGAACTTAATTTTGTTATTGTATTTTTCTTTTATTTTTTTCAGTATGGGAACAGCCAGCTCAAAATGTTTTATAGTAGTTCTGGAACCTGTCCAGCCTATACATATTTTTTCTGATGGTATATATTCCTTCAGCGGAATGTTGTTCGTATCTAATGTGGTTGGTATAATCCGCACATTATGATTAAATTGCCGGGTATAATCTGCAAGGTAATTATTCCCAACAAACACCATGTTGGATATTTGAATTAACTCAGATGTTTTAGAAGGCCTTTTTAGCCATTTCAGGTCTTTATTTGCTTCCGAAACATCCATCAGCCAAATGGAATCGTCAAAGTCAAGTATTATTTGGGCACCCTTCCTTTTAAATTGCCTTTCAAAAAAAGTGCTGCCATACATAACCGCCTCGCGATAAATAAAAACGATATCAAAATCTTTAATACGCCTCAGGTCTTTAAATCGTATCAGAATGCTTTTTATAAGAATGAAAAATTTTCTAAGATAATTTCCATTACGATAAAAAAATTTATCGTCTTTTTCACTGAGTAAAAAAGAGATTTCGCAGGTAAAGCCTTTTTGAGACAAGTATCCGAGATATTGTTCAAAGCGAAAACGTTGTCCCGGTGAACGGTTTGGCCGATGTGCAACAATGAACAATACGCGTTTCAAAACAGATTATCTTTTTGACAAAGTTTTAAGGATAGAATCCATTATCTTTTTTCCGTCAATATTTGAAAGTTCGGGATCGCTGGCACGTTCAGGATGTGGCATCATGCCAAATACATTCCGGCGAAGGTTACAAATGCCTGCAATACTATCAACCGCTCCGTTAGGGTTTGATTCTTCTCCGATAATACCAGTTTCATTACAATATTTAAAAAGTATCTGGTCGTTATCGTAAAGTTCTTTAATGGTGTTTTTATCTGCATAATATCGCCCTTCAGCATGCGCCACAGGGATTTTCAGTATTTCTTTCGGGTCAAGGTGTTTCACCGGAGCGGCTTTTTTTGACATAGGTTTAATATAGACGTTCTTACAAATGAATTTCTGGTTGTCGTTATGCAGAAGAGTGCCGGGTAACAATCGTGCTTCACAGAGAATCTGAAACCCATTACAAATTCCCATCAGGTAACCACCTTTGTTGGCATATTCGATAACCTTTTCCATAATAGGTGAAAATCTCGCAATGGCTCCGGAACGAAGATAATCGCCATATGAAAAACCACCGGGAAGAAAAATGAAATCACAGTTTTGAAGGTTAGTATCTTTATGCCATAGAGCAACAACGTCCTGTTTCAATATTTTTTTCAGAACATATAGAAGGTCGTGGTCACAATTTGAACCGGGGAAAATTACAACGCCAAATTTCATATAAATATCTTTAAACGAACAAAGATATATTCTTTCATTAATTGCACCAAACTTGTTGAAAAAACTCTCACATATTAATCGTTAAATGCTTTAAGCCCGGTTTGCCTGATAATATCAAGTTCTCTGGCATTAAACACTTTGGCATTAAAAAGATTTAAGTATTCCTGGCTGACAGACTGATTAAAAATCATAAGGTCGTCCGTATTTATCGTAACACGGACGCCATAATCAAAAAGCTTGCGAATGGGATGCTCTTTAATGGATTTGACTCTGCATAGCACCACATTGCTTGTTGGGCAAACATTCAGAATTATATTATTATCGGCAAGCCATTTCATCACTTCCGGCGATGCTGCTGCGGAAATACCATGCTGAACCTGTTGTAATTCAAGCAACTCAACAGCTTTTTTAACAGAGTCGGCTGTTCCATATTCTCCGGCATGAGCAGTTAATTTTAATCCCATTTTTTTTGCTTTGCGGTATAACGGAATAAAATCTTTAATATCACCATAAGTTTCGTCACCATAAAGGTCTATGGATTTAAAATACCCTGTATTAAGCAGTATTTCTGCTTCATATAATAATAATTTCTTATGATGCCTGCGGTCCAGACCAAGCTGTGGAATGAAACATATCTCGGGGGCAATTTGCTGATGGTTTCTTTTAGTAATTTCTGTAATTTTTTTCCCCGAAAATCCATAAATTAATACGGCTCTTGAATCTATGCTCATTTGTAGAACGCAGATTCCATCGTTAACGGCCTGTGTAAATGAAGCTTTTTTTGTGTATCTAAAAAATTTTCTTCTGCTCAAAAACTTATTAAATGTTTCAGAAAGATATTTTTCAAAGTCAGAAAAACAAGGCATCTTTTCGGGAGGGGTAGAAATTTTTTTTCCGCACCATTCTTCAAATAATTCTAAACGGCTTCCCAATTCGGCATGGTTATGTAAATCACTTTTTGGGATTTTTGCCAATAAAGCAATATCTGCCTTTTCCAGTGCCGTTTCAAATTCTTTAATAAACATGTTCTAACAAAAATACAATAAAAAAACCACCCCCTAAGGGGTGGCTACGCAGAATTAATAATATTGTTGTGTTTTTCTTTTGTATTTGGCCGGAAACTATCCGAACAAGATTACCGCTGCAAGAAACATCAACATAAAAGCAGCGTAAATAACCCAAAATACATATTCTTTTGTTGTGTTCATGACGGTTAAGTTTTAAGTGGTTTTCATTGTGTTTTTTGTTGATATAAAATTAATCCAGGAATTCATGTTTATTTTACACAAATCAGTTTCCGGTAGGTTTGCATAAGTTAAAGGGATAAAAATAAAATAAACGGCCTCCCCTAATAACTATTTATCTTAATGCCGGCGTATAGTTGTTTTTGTGGCATATAAATTTACAAAATGTAGACAAACGCCTTAAACACAAAATGAGATGTTCGTAAATAAAATAAAAAAACAGTATCATTTTGACTATAGGCACACTTTTAATTTAAAATGCAATAATTTTGCAAAAAACAAAAAAGATGAAAAAAGCCGTAAGAGTACGCTTTGCTCCCAGTCCTACAGGACCTTTACACATTGGGGGTGTTCGAACAGCATTATATAACTATCTGTTTGCCAAAAAACACGGCGGAGATATGATACTTCGGATAGAAGACACCGACCAACAACGCTTAGTTCCCGGGGCGGAAGAATATATTATTGAATCCTTGCAATGGTGTGGAATAAAGCATAATGAAGGTGTTGGAGTTGGCGGGCAGCATAGCCCCTACCGTCAATCAGAAAGACGTGAAATTTATAAACAATATGCATTAAATCTAATTGAAAAAGGTTTTGCCTATTATGCATTTGATACTGCTCAGGAACTTGAAACACTTAGAAAAAGTTATGAGCTTGAAAAAAAGAAATTTCAATATGACCAGAAAAACCGCTTACAATTAAAAAATTCATTAACTATTTCTGAAGCTGACATAAAAGAATTATTTGAGCGCAATACTCCTTTTGTAGTACGAATAAAAATTCCTGAAAATGAAAAAATTATCATAAGAGACCTCATTAGAGGAGAAGTGGCTTTTGATTCTTCCTTACTGGATGATAAGGTTATTTTTAAATCGGATGGCTTGCCCACTTATCATCTGGCAAACGTAGTTGATGATTTTTTGATGGAAATTTCTCATGTGATACGCGGAGAAGAATGGCTCCCCTCAACCCCGCTTCATGTCTTGTTATACAGATATCTTGGCTGGGAGCAAGATATGCCGCTGTTTGCACATTTGCCTTTAATTTTAAAGCCCGATGGCAACGGCAAACTTAGTAAAAGGGACGGCGATAAAATGGGGTTTCCGGTATTTCCGCTACAATGGACAGATCCCGTAACCAGTGAAGTTTCTTCCGGTTACCGTGAATCCGGTTATACACCGGAAGCTTTTATCAATATGCTTGCTTTACTCGGATGGAACCCGGGCACAGAAAAAGAAATTTTTTCTATTGAAGAACTGATAGAAGTTTTTTCATTAGAACGTGTTGGAAAATCGGGTTCAAAGTTCAGCCCCGAAAAAGCAAAATGGTTTAATCACCAATATATGCAAATGAAATCCGATGAAGAATTTGCCGGGTTGTTGAAACTTGTGTTGTTGGAAAAAAACATTGAAAAACCGGAGAGTTATATTAAAAAGGTTTGTTCTCTTGTTAAAGAAAGAATTGTTTTTCCTCAGGAACTCTGGGAACAATCTTATTATTTTTTTATTGCTCCAACAGATTATGATGCCAAATCGGTAAAAGACCGATGGAAAAAGGATTCGGCTGATATCATGAAAGAGCTATGTGATGTTGTTGCGGCTATTGAAATCTTTCATGCCGAAAATCTTAAAAAAACCATAATGGAGCATATTACCCAAAAACAATATAATCTGGGGCAGGTTTTGAATGCATTGCGTTTGCTTTTAGTTGGCGCATCTATGGGCCCGGATTTGTTTGTTATCATGGAGTTAATAGGAAAAGAAGACGCCATTTCAAGAATTGTAAAGGGTGTGTTGCAATTAAGCACACAATAAAATGATTGTCCCTGAGAACTGGCTTAACCGTACCGAACTCCTTATTGGGAAAACAAATCTCCGGAAACTGAAAAATTCACATGTGCTGGTAATCGGCCTGGGAGGTGTTGGTTCGGCTGCTGCAGAAATGCTTTGTCGTGCAGGCATTGGCAAAATGACTTTGGCTGACGGGGATCTCATTCAGCCCTCAAATCGTAACCGTCATCTGACGGCTTTGCAAAGCACCGAAGGGATAAAAAAAACTGTAGCCTTGGCTTCACGCCTGAAAGATATCAACCCTGAAATCAAGCTTATTCTGGTTGAAAAACATCTCAAAGAAGATGCCATGACAGAGCTTCTTGAACATCCTTATGATTATATTGTAGACGCTATTGATTCCCTTTCAGCTAAAGTTTATATGTTGTTACATGCTGTCAGGCTTGGGCATAGGGTAGTAAGTTCAATGGGTGCGGGGGCAAAATTTGACCCCACTAAAGTGTTTGTAGCTGATATTTCGGAAACAAACACCTGTACATTTGCATTTGATATTCGGAAACGCCTCCGGCGTCTGGGTGTTAACAATGGTTTTAAAACTGTATTTTCAACAGAACCTCCAAACAAAGATGCCGTGATTTTTTCAAATACAAGTCAAAACAAAAAATCTGTAGCAGGAACCATTTCTTATATACCGGTTGTTTTTGGGTGTTATTGCGCCTGGGTTGTTATACAAGATATTATTTGTTATAACAATAGAGGGGAGTAATACCGATACGGTATCTGTAATAGTCCAATAAATTATACTATAACAGTTACTTTATCGGCATTCTACAATAAAAAAAATGGGTTAAACTATATCAAGTAATGGTATAATTTTTACTTGTTTTATTGAAAATACAGCTACAAAAAACACAATGGGGAATAATCCTTGCGGTTTATTCCCCATTCATTTTTTCGGCCGTCGTAACTGCCGCAAAACGTCAAACTACGGTTATTACGTTTGTCCCTTGCGGAACCGGTTGCTTTTGTCAATCATGCCATTTTGATGCCGGCTGAACATCCTCACCAACTAAGGTGGCTTCACTTGTTTACGTCCCATACGGAATACAAACCAGAAACTCGTCTGCTCAATTCCCGCAATCAACATGACAGTATGTAAAAGAACTTACTTTTTCAAGCCAACGTTTTTATCCCTCATCTGATGAAACAAATATAGCAAATTATCAACCCGAAGTCAAGTTATTTTATTCATAGTTATTAACTTAATATAAACATTTTTTATAAACAATTGTTAATAAGCCGCAAAAGTCCTGTTTATAGGGACTTTCCTTCTAACTGCTTAAAGCGAAAAATAAATATCGGGCGCCTCTAAAAACTTCAAATTTCTTCGTTCGCCTTCGTTTTTCAAATCCTGATGTACGTTCAGCATACTGAGGTTTTCAGAACTTCAACTGCCTCGAACTTTTTTGTTTTAAGACGCCCAATCAAGGTTATTAGAGATGCTCTAAAAATAGAAATTATATACGAATTGAAACATTTTTTTTGGTTGCTTTACCGCTTGCCACAATATTTCATGGGAAGACGATTAAAAAATTACAATTAAAAAACTATATTTGCTCAATAAACTTCTAAACTGTTAAATTATCATGCCCGACATAGTAATAAAAATAGAAAACCTCAGCAAACAATACCGTCTCGGGCAGATTGGCACAGGAACTTTGCGTGATGATTTAAATCGTTTTTGGGCAAAAATCAGAGGGAAGGAAGACCCAACCCTTAAAATCGGGCAGGCAAATATCTTAAAAAATAAAAACTCTGATAACAAAGAACTTCTCTCTGAATATATCTGGGCACTAAAAGACATTAATTTTGAAGTTGAGAAAGGCAATGTGCTTGGTATCATAGGCAAAAATGGTGCGGGGAAATCAACCTTATTAAAAATTTTATCAAAAGTTACCTCTCCAACCACAGGTAGTGTCCGGGTAAAAGGGCGCATTGCCAGCCTGCTCGAAGTCGGTACCGGTTTTCACCCTGAATTATCCGGACGTGAAAACATCTTCCTTAATGGCGCTATACTTGGGATGACCAAAGCTGAAATACGCGCTAAACTTGACGAAATAGTTGATTTTGCAGGCGTAGCAAAATATATTGACACTCCGGTAAAGAGATACAGCAGCGGCATGTATGTGCGTCTGGCTTTTGCTGTGGCAGCACATCTCGAACCGGAGATTCTTGTGGTGGACGAAGTGCTGGCAGTAGGAGATGCTGAATTTCAGAAAAAAGCATTGGGAAAAATGCAGAATATTTCAAAAGGGCAGGGAAGAACCGTTTTATTTGTCAGTCATAATATGACTGCCATTGAGACCCTTTGTCAAAAAGTTATAGTGTTAAAAAATGGAAACATTAATTTTTCAGGTAAAGCAGAAGAGGGAATTTTTAAATATCTTGAAAACGATGGATCCGGCAAAAATTATTTAATAAAAGATGGTATAAGTTATTTACACAACGACCTGAGAATTTTTGACGTGCAAATCAATGGAAGCAACTCTAATATGGTTTATATTGACGAGAACTCTGATAGCATTGATTTTAACTTGACAGGCAATTTAAGTGTAAAAAAACGCATGGCGCTTGAAATCAGAATTTTTGATTTCAGAGAAAACCTGCTGGCATTTTTTTCTCCCGGGCATTTATACGGCGAACTAAAAACCTATGAAGCCGGAAGATTTGAAATAATTGAGAAAATCAAAATGCCCGCGAATATTTCAAAAGGAGAGTATTTTATCAGTTTTTTAGTTTCTCATCCGAATGTCGAATCTTATGTTGTATCACACAAGCATGTAAAATTGATTTCAAGGGGAGTAAAAACAACCACCGGTTTTGAACTGGAATATAAAAACAGGGGATTTATTATTTTGGAAAGAAAAAGCTAAAATACAATTATTGACATAAAACTTTATAATAAGTTATGAAAAATGCACTTATATCTGGTATTACAGGTCAGGACGGAAGTTACCTGGCTGAGTTGTTATTAGAGAAAAATTATATTGTGCATGGTATTATCAGGCGTTCAAGTTCTTTCAATACTTTCAGAATTGACCATTTGTATAACAATCCCGAAATATTAAACAAACGTTTATTTTTATACTACGGGGATATGAACGATTCTTCAAATCTTAACCGTATTATTGAAAAAACACAACCCGACGAGATATATAATCTGGCAGCACAAAGCCATGTCCAGGTTTCTTTTGAAATGCCTGAATATACAGCAGAAGCTGACGGAATTGGGGCTCTCAGGTTTTTAGACGCCATTAAAGATGTTGGGATAAAAACCAAATTTTATCAGGCATCAACATCTGAGCTTTATGGTCTGGCGCAATCGGTACCGCAGAACGAAAAAACACCTTTTTATCCGCGAAGCCCTTACGCCGTAGCTAAGCTTTATGCATACTGGATTGTGGTTAATTATCGGGAAGCTTATAATCTATTTGCATGCAATGGTATTCTTTTCAATCATGAAAGTGAAAGGAGAGGAAAAACATTTGTATCAAGAAAAATCAGTGTTGCCGTTGCCAATATCATGACGGGAAAGGATGAAATCCTGCTGTTGGGAAATCTTGACTCCCGGCGTGACTGGGGTTATGCCCCGGAATACATCGAAGGTATGTGGAGGATATTGCAGCATGAAAAACCCGAAGACTTTGTGCTGGCAACCAACGAAACGCATACCGTCCGTGAATTTGTGGAAGAGGCCTTTAAAGTGCTGGGCGAAGAAATAGAGTGGGCAGGAAGCGGTGTTGATGAAAAAGGGTATTTAAAATCAAACGGAAAGATGGTGGTGGGTATAAACCCCAGGTATTTCAGGCCAACAGAAGTAGATCTTTTGATAGGCGATTATTCAAAAGCCAAAAAACTTTTAGGATGGAAACCAAAGACTAAGTTCAAAGACCTGGTGAGGATTATGGTAAGGGCTGATTTTGAAAAAGCAAAAAAAAGATTATAGTATGGAAAAAAGCAGCAAAATATATATTGCAGGGCATAACGGGCTGGTGGGCTCGGCTATTGCTCAAAACCTGAAGCAAAAGGGATATAATAATATCATCGGAAAAGATATACGGGAGCTTGATCTGCGTGATTCTGATGCTGTAAACGCTTACTTTCAGAAAGAAAATCCGGAATATGTTTTTCTGGCCGCAGCCAAAGTCGGAGGAATTATGGCAAATAATACATATCGTGCTGAGTTCATCTTTGATAATTTAATGATACAGAACAATGTGATACACAACTCCTACCTGCACGGAGTAAAAAAATTACTGTTTCTGGGCAGTACATGTATTTATCCCGGGCAATGTCCTCAGCCCATGAAGGAAGAATATTTACTTACCGGTGAACTTGAATATACCAACGAACCTTATGCTATAGCAAAAATTGGCGGAATAAAAATGTGCGAAAGCTATAACATACAATATGGAACAAATTTTTTAAGCGTAATGCCCACGAATTTGTACGGGCCCAATGATAATTTTGACCTTGAAAAAAGTCATGTTCTGCCCGCTATGTTACGCAAGATATATCTGGCAAAATGCATGGAAGCGGATAATTTTGATGAAATAAGAAAGGATCTTGTCTTAGAACCCATAGAAAATGTAGATGGCAATTCAGCAATAGAAGAAATTATTTTTATATTGGAGAAATATGGAATAAAAAAAAATAATAATGTTATAAGCGTTGAAATATGGGGTAGCGGTGAACCTCTGCGCGAATTTTTGTGGAGTGAAGAAATGGCAGACGCCTGTGTATTTATCATGGAAAAGGTTAATTTCTCTGATGTGGCAGGCAGCAGCGGCGAGATACGGAATACCCACATTAACATTGGTACCGGCAGGGAAATTTCCATTAAAAACCTGGCATATCTGGTAAAAGAAACCATAGGTTTTACCGGCGAATTATTTTTTAATAAAGAAAAACCTGACGGCACCGTGCGGAAACTTACCGATACAAAAAAACTCAATGCCTTGGGCTGGAAACACAAAATAGAAATTGAGCAGGGTGTTATCATGATGTACGACTGGTACAGGGGAAGACATTTAATAAAACAGGCCGATCACTGATATGGAAACGATAAAAATTGACTTTGTGGATTTCTATCCCAATTTTGTAAAAAACAATAATGAACTCTATAATGCATTATCTAAAAAATTTAATCTGCAGATAAGTTCTTCTCCTGATTATATTATTTATTCATGTTACGGAAACGAGCATTTAAAGTATGATTGTATAAAAATATTTTTTACAGGAGAGAACCTGGTGCCCGATTTTAATTTTTGCGACTATGCTATTGGATTTCATTTTATTGATTTTGAAGACAGGTATCTGCGATTACCTTTGGCTGTGATAAGAAAGCCTTATGCAAGTCTTCCCGATAAAAAGATTGATAAAGAAAAAGCCTTAAACCGCAAGTTCTGTAATTTTGTGTATTCAAATCAGGGAAATTTCAATTCCATAAGAAACAGATTCTTTCATGAGCTTTTAAAATACAAACATATAGACTCCGGGGGCCGTGTGTTAAATAATATTGGCGCCCCTGTGAAGGACAAACTGGCATTTATTGCCGATTATAAATTTACCATTGCCATAGAAAACTCAAGCGTGAACGGGTATGTTACCGAAAAAATTATTGACCCCATGTCGGTTAATTCAGTACCGATTTACTGGGGGAGTAAAAGTATTGATGCGGACTTTAATACCGCTTCATTTATTGTTATAAAAGACGATAGCGATAAGGCAATACAGGAAGCTATAGAAAAAATAATTTTTCTGGATACCCACGATGATGAATACATAAAACTTTTATCGCAACCATGGCTAAAACCCGGACAATATGTAAACTATGAAGAAGTTTTATGTGATTTTTTCGGGCACATTATTGAACAACCTCACAAAGATGCATACAGAAGGGCACTTAACGGGTTTAATATGAGGCATGTTGGAAGAATGATTAAGTTATATGAGAGTGTTAAGAACAGGACGATAGATAATGAAATCAGTTTCAGGGAAATAATGAAATTATTATTAAGAAAGGTAAAAGGAAAATGCCCTTATAAATAGAGAGTTTTGAAACCATGTTAAAAATTGTTTTATAGATATTGTTGTATTGTTGTTGGAACCTTTATGTCATAAAAACAGAAACGTGGTTTATAATAGTTATAAAAACCCAGACTTTTTGTCTTAAATGTAATAAAAAAAACATATAGTTAAATGAAGTTTATTTTTGACCTGGATGGCACTATAACTGCACAGGAAACATTACCTGTCATAGCCAAGAAATTTCATTTGGAGAAAGAAATTTTAAATCTCACCAATGAAACTATAAAAGGTAATATTCCTTTTGTTGAAAGTTTTATACGGAGGGTACATGTATTGGGCAAATTGTCGGTTTCTGAAATTTCAGATTTACTTTCACGCGTTAGATTGCATAAAAAGGTTTTGAAATTCATTAATGAAAATAAAGATAATTGTGTAATAGCAACTGGCAATCTGGATTGCTGGATAGATAAACTTTCATCAAAAATTGATTGTGTCTGTTATAATTCTGTTGCAAAAGTTGAGAAAAACAAAGTAGTTTCAATTGAATACATATTAAACAAGGACGAAGTGGTTAAAAAATATAAAGAATTGGGAGAAAAAGTAGTTTATATTGGAGACGGAAATAATGATATGGAAGCCATGCGTATTTCCGATATCTCTATTGCTGCTGGATTAATTCATTATCCTGCCAATAGTATTTTAACCGTTGCAGATTATTTAATTTTTAATGAGGAGGCCTTATGTCGTCAGTTAAATCAGTTGTTATAAGTTGTGCCGGTATAGGCTCACGTCTGGGTCTTGGACAAACAAAAGCGTTGATCACTCTTAACGGAAGATCTCTAATCAGGTGGCAGCTGGAGTTACTTAAAGATTTTGAAGATATTAGAATTGTTGTCGGATATCAGGCAAATGACGTGATCAAAGAAGTTTTAAAATTCCGGAAAGACGTAATATTTGTATATAATCATGATTATTTTAATACTAAAACAGGGGCGAGTTTTTATTTGGGAGCTAAAGACGCCAACGATTTCGTAATTGAATGGGACGGTGATCTTCTGGTTCATCCCGACGATGTTTCAAAAATTATGGACACCCAAGATGAGTTTATTGGATATTCAGACATTGTATCAGACGAAGCCGTATTTGTTAAAACCAATAATAAAGGAGATGT
This sequence comes from Bacteroidales bacterium, assembly GCA_023228145.1. NCBI lineage: Bacteria > Pseudomonadati > Bacteroidota > Bacteroidia > Bacteroidales > Bacteroidales bacterium. The sequence goes on from JALOBU010000010.1 coordinate 108,438, forward strand.
TTTATCTTTCTCCAGAGAGCATGGAGATTACGAATGGACAGGCCCTGCATGTATAAGAAAATCAAAACTTCAATTCACCCGGGGCAATGTTTTTGAACAGCTTGAGCCCTATTTGCCAATGAAAGGCCTGATGGTACGAGCTTATGATATTGATACTTACGATGATTATAAACGAATTATAACCATCATAAAAACATGGTAAGTAAACTGTATTAAATTAATTTTTTAAAATAATGAAAAATAAAAACTCCCTTGATTTCTTTTATAATATGGCAAAAGATAATCCTGATGAAAAAGCAGTGAAAATTACAAAACAAAGTGATTTTACCAAACTTGATTCAGCGTTCATTCTGTCTTTTGCAGATAAAAAAACAACTATACTTGATTTGGCTAGTGGTTCGGGACTTATTATTAATAAGATATATGACAGGGTTGCAAAAATTGTAGCTGTCGAATATTTTGAACAGTTTTCAAAATATATTATTAAGGCTAGTAATGTTATTGTTGTTAATGAAGATATTTCAAAATATACAACCAAAGACAAGTTTGATTTGATTACATTATTTGGTGTTGTACAATATTTTGACGAAGAAGAAACATTTAATCTCTATAAAAAATATATCAATAATCTTAAACATAATGGGAAAATTATAGTCAAAAACCAATTTGGGGTTAAAGAAGACGTAATCATAAGCGGATATTCAAATGAGCTAAAAAAAGATTATTTTTCCCATTATAGAACACTGCAAAAGGAATCGGATATGCTAAAAAAAGCCGGATTTAATCATCTAAATATTGTTGACATATATCCGCCAGAATGCAGCAGATGGGATAATACACATTTTTATGCACTGGTCGCAGAAAGGTAAATTTTTTTTGTTTTAAGGCAAATCGAGATTTATAGGATTTAATTTTGTGAATTTGAAAAACGCATAATGAAAGAAAAAAATAAAAAGGTAAATATCCTTATAAAAGGAACATTTGGTTCTGGTGCAAGCGCTGTTCACGATCTCTTAAAAGAATATGATAATATTGCAATAGTTCCTTACGAATTTAATGATTTTTGTTATCCCCAAATGGTTGGTGATTGCATAGAGGATGACAGTTTGCTGAATATTCCCACACAGGAATATACCCACGAAATAATCAGAAGGTACGGACCAAGAGGTTGGGTTATTGCTGATGGTAAAATAAAATATGCCTTAAAAAAAAGATTGCTCCACGCAAAAGCAAACGGATCTTTTATTATGCACTTAATGCCTCAAAATATAGTAGATAAAATTAACAGTTTACAAACGGATTATAATCATAGACAAAATATAGAAAACTTGGTAAAAAGAAATTATCTTATTGATAAATTATTATGCGATATTTTAAAAAACAACATCACAAGATCAGAAAAAATCGAGTTTTCAAATAATTGGATACAAAATATTGGGAAAATATATGCGATTAATAAAAAACAGATTTTTGTTCTTTTTGATCAGCCAATAGTTCTAGGCCGGCATCAGGATATCTGGCCAGAAGTGTTCAGTCCTTTCAAACTGATAATTGTATATCGGGACCCCAGAGATCAGATTGCAGACTTGGTTAAAAGTAATCAAATTTTTATGAAACATATTACCGACGACAATAATATTAATGCTGCAATTCAATCAAACATAAATTATATAAATGAGATGATTCATGGTGCGGAAAAAATAATTGAAAAGATTGATAGTGAAAACGTAATTATGCTGAGCTTTGAACGATTTATAAAAGAAAACGAATTAATGACAAAAAAAATAATTTCTTTTTTAGGTATTAACGAGCAGAATCACATAAGAAAAGGGCTTTTTTTACAACCGGCAAGATCTATTAAAAATATAGGATATTATGAAAAATATTTAACTAGGGACCAACAAAAACTAACGGACCCCTTATTAGTTTGGTATGAAAACAAAGAAAAAAACAACCCATTTTATAATTAAACTATCATATCATACAAATTATGTGTAAATATTAAAATGAAAAAGTTAATGCATGCTTTTTAATTCCTTAGACTTTGCCGTATTTTTTCCTATAGTTTTTATAGTCTATTGGTTTGTTGTAAACCGTAAATTACAGCTTCAGAATTTATTTATAGTACTTGCAAGTTTTGTATTTTATGGTTGGTGGGACTGGCGTTTTCTGGCGCTGCTGTTTTCGAGTTGTGTGGTTAATTATGTTGCCGGCCGGCTGCTTTCAGCCCGGAACGAGAAACCGGTGCGAAGACTGCTGTTATGGACAGCGGTCGTTTATAACATCGGGCTGCTCGTGGTATTTAAATACCTGAACTTTTTTATCGGCAGTTTTGTTTCTGCATTTACATTTTTTGGTCTTAACATAACCGGAGGTTCCCTGAACATTATTTTGCCGGTGGGTATTAGTTTTTTCACTTTTCAGGCGCTGGGCTATGTTTTAGATGTGTACCGCAGGAATGTGGAGATGGAACGAAATTTTATCAGTTTTTCTGCTTATGTCAGTTTTTTTCCGCTCATACTGGCAGGTCCCATCGAACGGGCAACACACCTGCTTCCACAGTTCAGCCAAAAGCGGACTTTTGATTATTCAAAGGCAACCGACGGGCTGAGGCAAATATTATGGGGACTGTTCAAAAAAATCGTCATTGCAGATAATTGTGCAGAATATGCCAATTTAATTTTTAATAATTCTGTCGATTACGGAGGCAGTACACTGGTTTTTGGCGCCCTTTTATATACCGTACAGATTTATGCCGATTTCTCAGGATATTCTGATATTGCTATCGGGGTATCAAGATTGCTGGGATTTGATGTTCTGAGAAACTTCAACTTTCCCTATTTTTCTGTCAGCGTTGCCGATTTCTGGAGGCGATGGCATATTGCTCTGTCTTTCTGGCTCAGAGATTATCTCTATAATCCGCTTTCGGTAAAAATCAGAAGATGGGGGATGAAAGGTATTGTTTTTTCTTTTTTTATTACATTTCTGTTATGTGGGTTATGGCACGGAGCGAATTATACATTTATCGTATGGGGAGTATTACATGGACTTGCACTGGCATGGGACGTAATTTCTTTTAAATACAGAAAAAAAATTAAAAAAAATCTGAAAAAACTCAACTTGTATAATTTTTTAAGTTGGCTTATTACATTTACATTTATTGTATTTACCTGGATTATTTTCCGTGCTGATACTATCCGGGAAGCAGCTGACTTTATTAAAAATATGTTTTCGGGATTGTTAATTAAATCGTCTTATATTGAGACGTTAAATCTTTTGCGTTGGGAGATTGGATTAATAATTCCGGTTTTTACATTGCTGTTTTTTTTATTGGAGTGGCTCGGAAGGAAACAGCAGTACGCCATTGAAAACCTGGGAATGAAATGGAAAAGATTTTTTAGATGGGCAATATATTATGTAATGGTTTTTGCAATTCTTTATTTTAGCGGAAAAGAACAACAATTCATTTATTTTCAGTTTTAGAAAATGAAAAACTTTATCATCAGATTTATCCTGTTTGTGTTGCCGCTGTTATTGCTGTTTGTCATGATGGAGGCCTTGTTGAGGATGACACCCAACGATTACCTGCTGAAAAAAAATTATCTGGATGCTTATCCTGAACAAATTCAGACGTTGGTATTTGGCAGTTCACATGCATTCAGGGGAATAAACCCTCAGTATTTTTCAGACAAAACCTTTAATGCAGGCTATCCCTCCCAGTCACTGAAATATGATTATAAAATTTTTGAAAGATATAAGCAACAGTTGACAGCCCTCAAAACGGTTGTCATCCCGATATCCTATTTTAGTTTTGTTTATGACCTGGAACACAGTTTAGAAGCTTGGCGTACCAAGAATTATGTAATTTATTACGGATTTCAGAATACGGCTTCTTGCAAATATTATTCTGAGCTTTTAAGCAATAGTTTTAAAATCAATATAACAAGGCTGACATCTTATTACATCGGTGGGAAATCAAACATATCTTCAGACAGCGCTGGATATGGCCGCCTTGATGTTACAAAAAATACCGACCTGGAAAGAACAGGTAAAGAAGCAGCGGAAAGACACACGGTAAAAGATCAGGCCTTCGTAAAAGATAATTGTTTTTATGTACAATCTATCATTGAGGATTGTCAGCAGCGAGGCGTACAGGTGATTTTATTGACGCTACCGGCATGGAAAACCTACAGGGCGCTGTTAGATCCACAGCAACTCAAAGCAATGGAAAACAATGCTGAAAAAATGTCAGCGACTTACAAAAATTGCATTTATCTAAATCTTTTAGATGATCCTGATTTTATAAAAGAAGATTTTCACAGCGCCGATCATCTGAATGATGTTGGTGCAAAAAAATTATCTCTGAAACTTAACGAAATTATTAATCAGCATAATGAACAACGATAAAATTTATGTAACACGGCCTTTTCTTCCTCCTCTGGAAGAATTCAATGAGTACCTGAAAGAAATCTGGGCGAGCGGCCAGCTGACCAATAACGGGCCATTTCACCAGCAGCTCGAAAATGAGTTATGCGCCTACCTGGGCGTAAAATATATTTCCCTTTTTGCCAACGGCACACTGGCATTGATAACAGCACTGCAGGCGCTGGATATCAAAGGCGAAGTGATCACCACGCCGTATAGCTTTGTGGCAACGGCACACGCCCTGGTTTGGAACGGTATTATGCCTGTTTTTACTGATATTGACCCGGTTTATGGAAATTTAGACACAAAAAAAATTGAAGAAGCAATAACTGAAAAAACCAGTGCTATTCTACCTGTGCATGTTTATGGGCATCCCTGCAATCATTCTGAAATCGAAAGGATAGCAAAAAAACACGGACTGAAACTGATATATGATGCCGCCCATGCTTTTGGGGTGAGGCAAAACGGCAGCAGCATTCTGAACTATGGCGACCTGTCTGTTTTGAGTTTTCATGCCACCAAGGTTTTTACTACTTTAGAGGGAGGCGCTATTGTTTGCCATACCCCCGAAATGAAACAACATATCGACAACCTGAAAAATTTCGGATTCCGCAACTATGAAGTCATATCGTTGGGGATAAATGCCAAAATGAACGAAGTACAAGCGGCCATGGGATTACTGCAGCTTAAATATGTTGAGGCTTCCATCGAAAAAAGAAAATCCCTGAGCTCATGTTATTTCGAACACCTGAGCAATATAAATGGCTTGCGCCTGTTAACACCTTTAGATGATGTGCGATATAATTATTCGTATTTCCCTGTTTTTATTGACGAAGAAAAATATGGAAAAAGCAGGGATGCTCTTTTTGAGGAATTAATAAAGCACAATATTTATGGAAGACGGTATTTTTATCCTCTGATAAGCCATTGCCCCCCATATAAAGAGCTTGAGTCAGCACAACAAGGGATAATGCCCGTGGCTGAAAAAATAGCAGAACAAGTGATATGTTTACCCATTTTCCAAGACCTTGATACGGAAAAGGTAAAGTTTATCTGTGAAATAATTAATGGTTTCCATACAGAAGGATAATGGGAACGAATATTAAAAAAAATAATTGATAACAGGCGAGAAGTATCGAAATATTTATAAAAACCATTTTACCTTCTTAGAAACGCATAAATAAAAATGACACAGATATTGTTACTGATAAAAAGAATCATCAACAAAATCAAACGAAACTGGAAACATATTGCGTTTAATTTCAGAAGTGCTTATTTGTATCTTATACATAAAAAGGGCACAGTTCAGGATAATGAAAACAGAACCTATACAACAATCATTATTGGCAAACAGGAGTGGATGGCCGAAAACCTTTGTGTGAGCCATTTCAGCAACGGCGATTTAATAAAATTCATTGACAATGATGATGACTGGCAGCTTGCTGGCCAACAAGGTGTACCCGCATGGAGTTTTTATAAAGACGACCCTGCTTCAGAAAAAAAATTCGGGAAACTTTATAACTGGCATGCGGTTAATGATAGGCGCGACCTGGCACCTGAAGGCTGGCAAATACCTTCCGATGATGAATGGATTGTCATGATATCTTTTCTGGGCGGAGAAGAAATTGCCGGTAAAAAACTGAAAAGCCGTATAGGATGGAAAAACCAGGGGGATGGCTCAAACATCAGTGGATTTAACGCTTTACCAGGCGGATACAGGGACCCTGAAGGATGGTTTGGCAATGGGGGGTTTGGGCGCTGGTGGTCATCTTCAGAAGCATCCCACGAAAAAGCATGGCGTTACCGATTGGGTTTTAATACTGACAATATCAACCGTTTTGATGGCCCCAAGGGATATGGATTTTCCATACGCTGTATAAAAAAATCGTTGTAAATTAACCCTATTAAAAAGTATTTCAAAAAGACATATTGAATTGATTGAAAAAGGCTTGCTGTAAAAAAATTGCTTATTTTTGCGGTAATTCAGGAATAATTATGCAAAAAAATGAAAAATTTAATACTTATCGGCGCCCGGGGTTATGGACGGGTCATTTATAATCTGGCAATATCTTGCAAAGGATATAATACCGAATATATAATCAAAGGTTTTTTGGATGATAAACGGGATGCACTGGATGGATTTGCCGGTTATCCCCCGGTCATTGCTTCTGTTGAGGATTACCAGATACAGCAGGATGATGTTTTTGTTTGTGCGCTGGGCGATGTTGCGGAAAAAAAGAAATACTCCGAAATAATCCTGAATAAAGGCGGGGAGTTTATCAGCCTGATTCATCCCACGGCAAATGTAAGTTCTAATTCAGTCTATGGAAAAGGGTGTTTGATTAGTTTTAATGCATTTATTTCTGCAGATGTTACTATAGGCGACTTTGTTACCGTTCAGCCATTTACCATGGTAGGCCATAATTCTGTGGTCGGGAACTGGTGTCATCTCGACACCCATATGTTCCTTGGGGGTTATGTTCAATTGGGGAATGAAGTTACCATTCATACGGGCGCCATTGTGCATCCACACAAAAAAGTTGGATACGGAGCTACTGTGGGTGCTGGCGCTGTAGTACTCAGAAATGTTAAAGAAAACACTACTGTTTTTGGAAATCCGGCTATGAGATTAAAAACAGAATAAATTAAAATTATTTTAAAAATGGAAATTAATGAATTTGTAAAGAATTTTGCAGAGCAGTTTGACGACACTGATATGTCTGTATTTAAAGCCGACACTGCTTTCCGAAGTATTGAAGAGTGGTCTTCTTTAATTGCATTAAATATCATTTCCATGGTGGATGATGAATATAATATTCAGATTAAAGCCGATGACATTCGGAGTTCTAGCACCATTGAAGACCTTTTCAATATTGTAAAAGCAAAAATGCAGTAATAATTATGTAAAAATATGCATTGTTTCCTCATTACCTTGTTGGTGAAATAAAACTAAGAATAAAAAACCACTCAGACACTTAGAACACGCAGAAACACTAAGTTTATGATACGTTCTTTGAGCGTTTTAGCGGTAAAAAAAACCACGAAGTCACACGAAATGCAATTACGAAGGGACACGAAGGGAAAAAATAAACATCAAAAAAATATAATTAGTGTTAACTTTTGTGCGCCTTTGTGTAACTCCCTGCCTGCCGTTCGGAAGTTCAGGCAGGCTTTGCGCGCCTTTGCGGTAAAAAATAAAACTACTAAGCCGCACACAGTTTATTCACAAAAAATATAAAGAACAAATATAATATGGCTTTTACAAAAACAAAAAATGTTAAAATAGCAGGCCTTGCAGCTTGTGTTCCGGCAAATACTGTCGAAAATTCAAAATATCCATTATTTAATGGTGAAGAATACTCAAAATTTGTGGCCTCAGTTGGAATAGAAAGGCGAAGAATAGCAAAACCCGGAGTATGTACTTCAGACTTGTGTTTTAATGCCGCTGAACAAATAATAAAAGAGCTGGGTTGGAATAAAAACGAAATTGAAATTCTTGTTTTTGTTTCACACACTGCAGATTATAAATTGCCTGCCACTTCCTGCATTTTGCAGGAACGCTTGGGACTTTCAAATGATTGTATGACTTTGGATATATCTCTCGGATGCTCGGGATACCCTCACGGTTTGCAAGTAATTACTTCCATAATGTCAGGCGGGGGCATAAAAAAGGGCTTGTTACTGGCAGGAAATACTCAATCTCATTATGCTTCTTTTGAAGATAAAAGTGCTTATCCGCTTTTTGCTGACGGGGGTACAGCCACAGCTCTCGAATATGATGAAAATGCTGAAACAATGTTTTTCAATTTTGGCACCGATGGCAGTGGTTACAAAGCTATTATTTTACCCGACGGCGGATGTAGAAACCCGGTTAACCCTGAATCATTTATTATGGAAGATTTCGGCAACGGAATAAAACGCTCACGCATACATGAGGGGCTCGATGGAATGGAAGTTTTTTCTTTTGGTATAAACAGAGCCCCGCAATCGGTGAGAACACTGCTCGAAAAATATTTGATTGACATAGAATCCATTGACTTTTTTTTGCTTCATCAAGCGAATCTGTTTATGGTGGAAAAAATCAGAAAAAAACTCAAAATTCCAGAAGAAAAAGTGCCTTACAATATCAAAGATTTTGGAAATACCAGTTGCGCAACTATTCCGTTGCTGATGGTGACCAATCTGAAAGAACAGATTCAAAATAATAAACTTAAGTTGCTTTTATGTGGATTTGGAGTTGGATTATCCTGGGGGACTACGGTTTTAACCACGGAAAAATGCAAAGTCTCTGATTTGGTGGAAATTTAGGATTTTGGCGAAGGGCAAAGGGCGAAGGGCGGAGGGCAAAGGGCGAAGGGCATAGGGCGAAGGGCGTAGGGCTAAGAGCGAAGTGCAGAGGGCTAAGTGAGAGGAGCGAAGAGGGCAGAGAGTTAATAGTGGTTTATATTGAAATAACAATAAAATGATGGATTCTTTAAAAAATTTCAGATTTGAGAGTTTAACGATCTGGCAGGATAGTATTATTATTGCTGACAAGATGTTTGACATCGCCGAGAAATTGACCAATGAAAGATTATTTAGATTTACTGAGCAATTACGAGGTGCTGCTCTTAGTATTTCAAATAATATCGCAGAAGGTAGCGGTTCGTTTTCCAATAAGGATTTTGCTAATTATCTGGTCATTGCAAGAAAGTCTATATTTGAATGCGCTAATATGCTGATAATATTTGAAAGAAGGAACCTTATCGATCACAAAACCCGGAGCGAGTTGTTTTCGGCTTTGCTGATATTAAGTTCCCAGATAACTAATTTCAGAAAAACACTTTTAAAAAAAACAAATAAGTGAGACCAACATTCTCTGTGGTTGAAAAATATTTTCATTATACTAAAATAATATTTAAACTTGTGAGAAAGTTTTCATTATGAAGAAAACAATAATTCAAACAACATATATGGAAAAACCATTACTGTATATATAGGTCAAGCTATTAACTTGTTATGCTATTAAGAGTATTAACATCTGGTGGTCAGATTGAGTATTCTAAGTTAAAAACAAATTTTTTTTAAAGTTTTTTTTTAACAAATTTAAACCCCAATTACACAGCCATTCTGACAAAAGGTTCATCACGTTTAACAACAGCAAAAACTCTATAAACCA
>JALOBU010000011.1:0-18031 GCA_023228145.1 Bacteroidales bacterium
TGAACCTTTTGTCAGAATGGCTGTGTAATTGGGGTTTAAATTTGTTAAAAAAAAACTTTAAAAAAAATTTGTTTTTAACTTAGAATACTCAATCTGACCGTCAGATAGTTATGTTCTTAATAGAACAACGATTTAAAATAATATTTTTTTAATATTGCCGAAAAAAATCCAATGCAGGAGCATTACATTCCATACTCAAAAATTGCATCTGAACTGCCTCTTTCCAGGGAAGAAATAGTACTTGTTGCATCGGATATTTCAAGGCTGGCTTTTGTCAGCATGAAGCAGGAAAAATATTTTTTTCCTGATGTTTTTATTGACTGTTTGAAGGAAAAAGTATGTACAGGCACTTTGCTTATCCCTGCATTTACCGACAAGCCTGAGACCGACAAAGTGTTTGATATCAGGAAGGCCAAACCTCTTACGGGAGCATTATCTGAAAGCGTTTTTAAAAGAAATGACTTTAAACGGACTTCCGACCCCTTTCATTCTTTTTTTGTGTGGGGCAAACATCAGGAAGATATTATTAAAATCAGGAATAAAAGTACTTTCGGCGAGGGTTCCGTTTTTGCTTTCCTGCACAGTAACAACGCCAAAATGTTGATGATTGATGTGGATATGCAGCACAGTTTTACGTTTGCACATTATGTTGAGGAATGTGAGCAGGTTTTCTACCGTCATTATAAAAAGTATAATATCCGGTGCTTGCAGGAAAATGGCGGAATTAGAGAAGAAGAGTTTTTATTTTTTGAGAAAAAAGCAGGAGTGTCAAACACCCTGAATAATCTGGAACAGCATTTTATTGAAGGGAAAATCACACAAACTTTTTTAATAAACTCGATACCTTTCCTTTTGACAGACCTGGGAAAGGCATTCGACTATATTCAAATGGAAATAAAAAATAATAAAGCCCGAAACCTCTATTATTTCAGCCCAAAAGATTTTATAAAACAAAAAATAAAATCCATAGTTTTGAAATAAAGGATTCTACAAACATGATTTGCATTTATACATATCAGCACACACCAAGAATTACTTACATTATGGATTTATTGTTCAGGGAAGTGCTGAATGTAGAATACATAACCACCAATGATATAAATGAGTTTGAGAAATTTCAGAGTGCCAAAATAAATTATTCACACAAAAGAATCGGGAACGAACTTCTAATTGAGCCCGTCGGTCTGCTTGCGGAAAATGGTATTGAACCACAAAATATAGAGGTTTCCGATTGGAATGATACTAAAATTTTTTTTAAAACTTCAGGCAAAGCGGACCTTCCCTTCGATGTATTTTCTGCTTCATTTTATCTGGTGTCGCGTTATGAAGAATACCTTCCTTTTGAACCGGATAAGCACAAACGCTTCAGGGCTGAAAGCAGCCTGGCTTATAAAAATCAATTTCTTGAGCAACCCGTAATAAATATCTGGGCTGAGTACCTGAAGCAGCTGATTTCTGAAAAATATCCGGGATATGTTATTTCTGGCAGGCCATACAAATACATTTCAACATTTGATATCGACAATGTATTTTCCTATAAAGGTAAAGGCTTTTTCAGAAGTGCAGGCGGCATGCTGAAGGCTTTAGCCGGCGGTGATTTTCAGGCAATAAGAAAGCGTATTAAAGTGTTATCAGGGCGGGAGTCCGACCCATTTGACCACTATGTGTTACATCGCAGAATTATTGAAAAAAAAGGTATTCCAGTAATTTATTTTTTATTGTTTTCAAAAAAAACACATTTTGATGGAGGTGTTTCTCCCAAAAGCCGGGCATACAAAAATCTTATAAATACCTTAAAAGAATATGCCGATATCGGGTTACACCCTTCATATTATTCGTTTGAAGACCAGGAGTTATTGTGTAAACAAATTAATGATTTAGGTGCAGTTATAAATTCTCCCGTAAACAAAAGCCGTCAGCACTTTCTCAGGCTTGCATTTCCCGATACGTATCAGCATCTTTTACAAGCGGGTATTAAAGAAGATTATTCTATGGGATATGCATCGCATTTGGGTTTCAGAGCCGGCATTTGTACGCCCTTTTATTTTTATGATTTAAAAAGTGAAACTCCAACATTTCTGAAAATCTATCCGTTCTGCATTATGGATTCGGTGATGTTTGACTACATGAAAATAAAAGCAGAACAAGCCCTTCCATATATAAACAAAATAATTGATGAGGTTAAAAATGTGAATGGCACTTTGATAACAATCTGGCATGACAGGACATTCAGCGATACTGGAATATTTCAGGGGTGGAAAAATGTTTTTGCAGAAACAGTCAAAATGGCTTGCAATAAATGAAATGGGGATAACGGTCGAGGCTAAAAGCTGGCGGGCATTTCGGAGCACTTCACTGTCAACCTGCGATGAAGTTTATTAGTTGCAAAGCCCTTCAAATTAGCACTTTCTGCCCGCTTGATTTTAGCCTTTGTTGGCGGTATGTGGCTCTTATTTCTACTATGAAAGTCGCTTAATTTCATTAGCAATTTCATCAATTACTTCTTTGTTGTATATTTCTTTTCGTTCACCATTTTTTACTGAATAAATATAAAATACTTTGCCACCAAACCCTTCTGTGAACTGTTTGTGTGTTTCCTCTTGAATATTTTTCTCCTTAAAAATTTCCGGAATTTGTGCTCCACTTCCGAATGAAACTGGCTTGATTTGAAGTCCAATAAATTTGTCGCCTACCTTGATGAAAAAATCAACATTAAACAATCTATCCCATTCATCTGGTGCAGGCTCTATCTTTACCTTTAATATACCTTGTAATTGCCCATAGATGGTTTGGATTTCGGTTACATATCCATCATAAGTCCTGTCAATCACTAATTGCATCATATAATCAATACAGTCCTGCTCATTTACTTCTACAACTTCTGCTTGAATTACTTCTGTTATTTTTGTGTAGAGCTTCTTACCGAGTTCTGTGATGTGTTCTTTTGATTTTACATTAGTGAAATAATATTCACGCCACTCCTCAAGTGTCTTTGGCGAACATTTTCTTATTGATTCTGATGTTGGTCCAACATTTCTTTTGAAATTGAGTTGGAAACGATTCATCGCTGAGTTTAAAATCCACTCCTTAGCCATATCAAATTGTATTTCCTGGGTTTTGTCTATTCCATTCTGCTTTAAGTGCTTCTACTCTATCCAACATGCTTTTTGAACGACTTACTAAATCCATAATTGTTGAAATAACTTCATCTTTATTTTGAATTATATAATATCCATTAGGAGGATTAAAACCGCTTTCAGTTCCTATTAATTGATTGTGGTCTTTTATCATAGACCGCACAGCAGCTCTAACGTGTTCTTGCGTTCTTCCTGCAATAACAGGCTGTCCTTGTTGAACCATTGCGTTGTAAATTGTGTCTGCATTTTTTGCATTAGGCCTACCTAAAGCATTATGTCGTAAATAAGCAAGAATTGCTAATTGTAATGGATTCATTTTTTATAAAGGTTTAAAAATTTGTCCTTGTATTTGAAATCAACATCGTTGTCAACTTGCACCAAGCCGTTTTTGATTAAATGAGCATTGATAAATGTTTTATTTTCTAAGTATAAATAGCAAAGCAAGTTGTTTTCTTTGTCATGTTTAACATTGTCATATTTCAGAAATACTCTTTTACCCTTGGTTTTATCAATTATAAACGAAGTCGCTTTACCATTTGCATTTGGATCTTCCTTGATACCAATAAGTTTTATAGTTAAGTCATTGCTGAGTTTAATTCGTTCTGGGCTAATGACTTCTTTAACTGTAAAAAGTTCTTCACGTTGGGTTGAACTGTACTTATCTATTTTAGAGCCGAACTGCAACTTCTTTACATCAATTTTTTTGTCTAATGTGTGAGGGTCTTTGAAGATGTAAGGCAATTTTTTGATTTCATTTTCAAAATCAATCTCTTGTTTCTCTTGCGTCAGAAATTCATATGTTGTTCCATTAATATCTTTTTGATTGACTTCTAATTTTTCCTTTATAAATGGGATAAATTCTGCATTGATTTCAAAACCAACAGAATTCCGGTTTAAGTTTTTAGCAGCTAACGCTGTTGTACCACTTCCTAAAAATGGGTCAAGGATAGTTTCACCAACAAATGAAAACATTTTAATCAGTCGGGTTGGTAATTCTTCCGGAAACATAGCGATATGCCCATTTTGTCTTGCCCCTGCAAAATTCCAATGTCCAGCAAAATTAGTGTTCCATTCTTCTGCAGTCATTTTAGAAAGTTCTTTCTGTTCTTTTGTCGGCTTTGGTGCATCACCGAGTTTCTTAAAAACAAGAATAAATTCATAGTCAAGTTTCAAAATACCGTTTCTCGGATATGGATATGAACCCATTTGAACGCCACCGCCAGTTGTGTTTGAAGTCGTAACCTTTTGCCAAATGATAGCTCCCATATAGTCAAATCCAACATTTTCACAAAACTTAATGATTTCTTCACGAATAGGAATAACTTTATAACGACCGTAATAAACTGCTCTTGCAAATTGGTCACCAATATTTACACACAACCTACAACCATTGTGAAGAGTGCGGTAGCACTCTTTCCAAACTAAATTCAAGTTATTGATGTAATTTTCATAACTGTCGTGGAAGCCAATCTGATTATCTGTGCCGTAGTCCTTAAGTTGCCAATATGGTGGAGAAGTAATTGCCAAGTGTACCGAATTGTCAGGCAATTCAGTCATTTGTCTGCTGTCTCCATTTATTATTTTATGATGTGTTTTCATCCCAATTTCAATTTATGCAAAGTTACTCAAATTATTCGACTTTTTTTTATCCGATATTGAATGTTTCTGTGGTCTTTCTGCCATTACCGCCAACGATTGTGTTAGCGTATTATGTTTATTTCTACTTTAGTTTTACGATTGCGTTTATTCCATTTTAACATTTTAAAATACTTGTTATAAATTACATAAATATTATTTATCTTTAAAATCACGCAACATTTTTACCCTTTTAAAATATAAAATTACAAAATTATTTATTTGTTTTTCATTTCATCATACAATTTTCGGTAGGTATAAAATTCAACTTTGTCATGAAATTTTTCCCTGACTTTTTCAATAAATTCTCTGAAAAGCTGAAATGAATAATTACTCATACTCTTGGGGTGGCCAATGGCGCAAAGCATTATTTCATCATAAGCGTGGTATTTATTAATATTATGCTCGAGAATTTTTATGAGGTAGTCCGAAGAGTAAGTATAATTATCAAAGCTTAACATTCTTGATGAAAGCATAAGCCGAAGTTTGTTTTTAAGGCCCGAATAAGGATTTTCGTGAATCTGGGAACCGAAATTATCCGGCGCCCTGCCGGCATATTTCTTCATTTTGAATTTTGTCGGAATCTCAAAAAGTTTCTTAGGTATCCCCGCAATGGGTATTTCCATGATACCCGGATTATCAGTATTGCCAGCATAAATTTCTGTTTCCAGATACCAATTGGGTTGGGAAGGCGTTTTTCTGTAATCTACTTCCGACAATGATGATTTAAAATAATAACCCTTGCAAACAGAACTGTCGAACAAGATGCCGCATTTGAGCAAACTGTTTATGATGTCATCCTTATGAGGAAATAAATTATACCCTCCACCTCTGTATGCAATACACTGATAAGTCTTGTCAACTTTTTTGCAGGAATCGTTCAGGAATGTAACCCCGCTTTTTATAATACTGTCAATGTTGTGTAAAGGATGTGAAGCAAAACCGGCTAAGGTAAAATCACGAGAGGGTAAGTAATTCTGGCCGTTATAATGAGTAGTAAGCCAGTGCGGGTGTATATGAAGCTGAACATCATGCCCTCTTTTCAGGGCTTCGTGTAATTGATTTTGATAAGGTTCAAAAAAATCCTGCCTGTTCCATTCCTGAAATTTAATAGCGCACAAAACATCTGTGAAAAGTGTTACAGGCACATTCATATCTTCTGCGGTAGATAAAACCTTGTTTGTCGGCTCAAATAATGCGGTTTCAAAGGAAGTATGTAAACTTCCGAGTGGAAGCTCGTGGTCAAACGTTAATAATAGTTTACATTTTTTCACCTTTGCGCTTAGTGTTTCATTTAACACCAAAGCAAAAATAATCTTTTGATTGAAATGACAAGTGTTTTATTTTTTATCAGCGTATCCGCCGTATTCGTCATTGAACAATTTAACAGCATCGTTAATATCTTCGAAAACTATTTTATGTTTTGTGCATCCTTTACGGGAGCAAAAATAAATCTTTCCCCCGCCTGTGAGATGAATTCATTAAAACTGTGGCACCTGAGATAAAGATTTTTTCAATTTCAGATTAACAAATTATTATATCTGGCACATCAAATTAATATTTACCCGCCGCTTCAAAATTGCCACATAATTACTTAGTTGTCATTTCAATATTACCTGCCATATATTTTTTATCTTTGAACTTTAACAGTTTTTTTATGGGTTACGGCGACATTATTGCAAAAGAGCTTGGATTAAAAGCAAGGCAGGTTGAAAACACAATTTATCTGTTGACAAACGGGGCAACGATTCCGTTTATAGCACGCTATCGTAAAGAAGTTACCGGCATGCTTGATGAAGTGGAAATTACAACGATACGTGACCGCTTATATCAGCTGACCGAGCTTGATAAAAGGCGTGCTTTTGTCATTGAAACCATCACAGAGCAGGAAAAAATGACGGATGAACTGGAAGTAAAGATAAGTGCTGCTCAAACAATGGCAGAACTTGAAGATTTATACCTTCCCTATAAACCCAAACGAAAAACCCGCGCCAGCATAGCCCGGGAAAAAGGCCTTGAACCATTGGCACATTTGATTTTGTCACAAAAGGATTTTGATGTACAACTTAAGGCTGAAGAATTTATTAATGAAGAGAAAGGGGTTTCTGATGAAGAAGAAGCCATTGCCGGCGCTTGTGACATAATAGCAGAATGGATAAATGAAAACCAACAGGTGCGGCAGGTTGTAAGAAATTTGTTTGTAAAAGAATCTGTAATTTTTTCAGAAGTTGTAAAAGGCAAAGAAATAGAGGGTCGTAACTATGAGACGTATTATGACATGAAAGAGCCTTTTTCCAAAGCGCTGTCACATCGGGTGCTGGCCATGTTCAGGGGCGAAAGCGAAGGCTTCTTAAAGATTACCATTGAGCCGGAAACAGAAAAAGCTATAGCAATTATTCATCGTCAATTTGTTAAGTCAGGGAATCAGGCTTCTTTGCTGGTTGAAAAAACCTTAAGGATTGTTATAAGCGTCTTTTACAGCCTTCGATGGAGACAGAAGTACGCCAGCTGGCAAAAGAAAAAGCTGATAAAGAAGCTATCAGGGTTTTTGCAGAAAACCTCAGGCAGTTGCTGCTTTCACCTCCTCTGGGGCCTAAAAATGTTCTTGCCATTGATCCCGGTTTCAGAACCGGTTGTAAAGTTGTAATTCTCGACAAAAACGGAAAATTGCTTCACAACGAAACTATATATCCTCATCCGCCCCAAAGCGAGTTGAAACAAGCCATAAATAAAATTGAAAATCTTGTGGATGCTTATAAAATTGAAGCAATAGCTATTGGTAATGGCACGGCAGGAAGGGAAACTGAAAATTTTATCCGCAGAATCAAATTTAAAAGAGATGTTGTTGCCATCATTGTAAACGAGAGCGGAGCTTCGGTATATTCTGCTTCAGCTGTGGCGCGTGAAGAGTTTCCCGATTATGATGTTACGGTCAGGGGCAGTGTTTCCATTGGCCGCCGCCTGATGGACCCATTGGCGGAACTGGTGAAAATTGACCCCAAATCCATTGGTGTGGGACAATACCAGCATGATGTTGACCAGAAGTTGTTACAGGAAAGTCTGGGCGATGTTGTGGTGAGCTGTGTAAATTCTGTAGGAGTTGACTTAAATACAGCAAGCCGGGAGTTGCTTACATACGTTTCAGGTGTTGGACCAGTACTCGCAAAAAATATTGTGGAATTCCGCAATAAAAACGGCTCATTCTCATCCCGTGATATGCTAAAAAAAGTTTCCAGGTTTGGTGATAAGGCTTTTGAGCAGGCAGCGGGCTTTTTAAGGGTAAAAAATGAAAACAACCCTATGGATAGCAGCGCTGTGCATCCGGAGAGCTATGGAATAGTTTTTTCTATGGCAGAAAAACTTACTTGCAGTATAGCTGATTTGATAAAAGACGAATCATTAAGAAAGAAAATTAATCCTGCAGATTACATTACAGAAAAAGCCGGTTTACCGACTATCAACGACATCATACAGGAGCTTGCAAAACCTGGCCGTGACCCAAGGCAGAAATTTGATTTCTTTGAGTTTGATAAAAATGTTCATGACATAAAAGACCTGCTCCCGGGGATGGAATTGCCCGGCATAGTAACAAATATCACAGCTTTTGGAGCCTTTGTCGATATCGGGGTGCATCAGGACGGACTTGTTCATATCAGCCAGATGGCAAACCGTTTTATTACAAACCCTAACGAAGTAGTTAAACTCAACCAGAAGGTCAGGGTTAAAGTTGTAAGTGTGGATGTTGACAGGAAAAGAATTCAATTGTCTATGAAGGAAGTAACCCAAAAATAGCATAAAAAAAGGCAGCCATCGGCTGCCTTTTTTTAAGTTTGCTAATAGTGCCTTATTTGGCAACAAGCATTCGTTTAGTTAGTTTTTGTCCTTTATACTCGGCAGAGTAGAAGTAAATCCCTTCGGGTAATTTATTAACATCAAGTTCTATCTGGTTTCTACCCCTGACAGCCTCTATGTCTTTACCTAACATATTACGGCCAAGCAGGTCATGCATTTCAAAACGCACTTTACCTTCCTGAGGTACATAGAACAAAACATAAGTTGTCGCATCCGAAGGATTAGGCGTGTTTTGCAACAATTCAAATGTTTCGTAATCATAAGTTTCAATTCCCGTAATACCTACAGGGTAGATACAGGTTTCATCATTAGCAGTGTTGGCGTCCCCGCTTAACACTGTTTTGGCGCAAAGGTTGTAATTGCCTTGCGGAGAAACATTCACCGTGCTGAAAGTATAATCAACGGAATCATTTGGAGCAAGAGAGCCAGTCCAGATACCAGCACCAACCTGAACCATATTACGTAAAAATACGAGTGGTATTGAAGTTTCTGTAGCCGTACCGTAATTTTTAATCCTTACTTTCACAGAGTCTGCGCTTCCGTAAATTGTTATCAGTCCGGGCGAGAGAATCTGTGATATGCCAACATCATGGCTTGCCGGGGTTGTGCTAATAGTAGTGCAGGTGGTGTCGTTGAATTTGTATATGTCGGTGCTTTTCACGGAGAAAGCGCATAAATTATATGTAGTTCCCGGCGAAGTATAGGTGGCTGGGAAAGTATAATTTACTGTAGCTCCCGGTAATAGTACTCCCGACCAATGTCCAACGACCAAAGGACCGTTATTTACCCTGTAACGTAAAGGAACCGTTTGTAAACTGTCTGTGCCATAATTCTTAATGGTAACTTCAACTGTCACCTGGCTGCCAGTCTGTGTGGCGGCAGAAGGTTGAACAATGGCGGATACACCTGCATCTTTAGGTATTGGTGGTACTGTAATTGCAAAATTGTCTACTGCCCATCCGTCGTAAGTGTTTACTGAAGCATCGGAGAAGAACTTATAACGGAATTGCACAGGATAACTTGTGTTTACAATAGCCGGAATATTAGTCAGGCGGAATTTGGAGTAAATATACCCGTTAGAATTTCCAGCCCAGCAGGGGAACCCTCCAATGGTTGTGTTGTACCAGTTTACCGAATTAGCTGCACCTACTGCACCTAATATGTTCCATGTTCCATTATTGATGGAGTATTCAATACGGCCACCATCGCTTGCTCCTTCAGTATGATACCAATGGTAAAACTCAAGGTAAGCGCTGTCAACAGAGGTGAATTTGAAATAAGGTGAATAAAGGTATTCGGTAGCGCTGTTTGTATAATTACCTTCAAGGTTGGTAGCCCATGCATGGGTGGGGCTGTATGCGGAATTAATGGTTGTTGCAGAAGGAACACCCCATTCCCATAATCCTGAAGGGCCTTGTCCATACCAGTAAACATTTCCTTCAAAATTATCGCTGTAAGGAACGTTAAAGGTTGGCACTCCTATTAGTTCAACTATTGTTGTATCATTATAATGGTCTCCATCACCAGTTAATCCGGTATAAGAATAAAGCGAAAATGCTCCTGAAGGAATGACAAGCGGTGCCGTGAAAGTTACCGTAACGGTATCTTCCGGAAGAAGTGTGCCTGTCCAGGTTTGTGTTACAGGAGTTCCGCTGAGATTCACTCTGTATGAAACAGGAATGCTGTACAAAGTATTCGTCCCGTAGTTTTTAATCCTGACTTGTACAAATTTTGAAGAACCGGCAACTGCTTGTGTTAATGGAGAAATTATGGTGTTTACCCCGGCATCAATTGGTGAGGGAACAGTTATGGCAAAATCATCCACTGAAACACCATCGCGGGTAACACTTCCGTCTGAATTGAACACAAAACGGAAACGTACGGCAGGAAGGTTGTTAAAAGCTGACAATTTATACTCGCATTGCATCCATCCCCCTGAGTTGTTTGTCCATCCAGGCATTTCGCTTGATGAGATATCATCGTCGTTATACCAGTTTACACCCAGTGTATCGTTTTCAACACCAAGGACATTCCAAGTAGTACCATTATCTATAGAATAATCAATGCGTATCCCGTCGTAACTGTTTTCTGTGTAATAATTTAACCAGAACCTCATCTTAGCATCAGTTACACCGCTGAAATCAAAGAATTGAGTGTACAACATGGAATTGGCGCTGGTCCCATAAGCCGAAGAAAGATTGATATCCCATGCATTTGGGTTGGAATGAGCTGTGTTGGTAAGCCCATATCCAGGCATTCCAAGTTCCCATACACTAGTGGCAGTAGAAACTTCTGACCAGTTAATGTCTGTTCCGTCAAAATTATCATAGTAAGGTAGGGTACTGAGAAATACACCATATGATTCCATGCACAGGGTGTCATTTTCGTGATTTGCATCGGTACCCATCGAAGTGTAAGCACAAATAGTGAAACTGGAAGAAGGAACAGTGAAGAGCTGTGAGAACTTAAGATTTACCGTTGCATTTGGCAATAAAGTGCCTGTCCAGGGTTGTGTTGCCTGCACAACTCCTTCAACTGCATAAACAATATTAAATGCAGTTAAGGTATCAGCCCCGACATTCTTTACAGTAATTCTTACACTGTCGCTGGCGCCGGCAAATAACTGGGTGCCGGGGTGTAAAAATTCAGTAACTGTAGCATCAAACAAGGGTGTTCCGTGTATGGTTTTACATACTGTATCATTAAATGTATTTGAATCTCCGGGGAGTGTTGTCCATGCGCAAACAGTATTATCATTGGCGGTAATTGTGATATTCGGGAGGAATGCAGTATCCGTCATTACAGTCATGATGTCTCCGCCGCTCCAGTTTATGGTTTGTGGTATGCCGCCGTTATGAGAGAATGAAACCAACATATTGGAAGTGTTGGAAATTGTATCTGAACCGAAATTTTTAATCAGGACATTCACTGGAACAGATTCTCCTTCAATATGCGTTGCAAGGGGCGATAAAATATCGATTGCTCCGGCATCGTTGGGAATTTGCGGTGCAATAATCACAGTATAATCTTCTGTCTCGCCCCAGGTGTAAGTGCCACAAGGCAATACCGAAGATGGAGTAGTAGTTTCTTTAGCCACAACTCTCATTCGGGTAGGCATATCTGTGACAGCTGTCAATGGAACAGTAATATATCCCGCAGCGGTAGGTTGCAGAGGCGATGAAGTTGTTTGCCTGCCAAAGGCTGTTTCGGTGGCAGGGTCAAAAACGCCATCTCTATTGTAATCAATAAAAACTTTTACATAAGTGCTCCAGAAACTGGTTGCTGAAATAACAGTAACAGAAATAGGATATGTGGCGCCAACCATAAGTTGCACGGGTGGTAAACTTGTAGTGAAATCAGAGTATCCATAAATGGCGTTTGTGTTGTAAGTGATTGGCGAAGCAATACCATTGTTGATGTTGCTGATAGTTACATTGCCAATATCCTCGTATGAAGATGGAGAAGTAGAATTGGAAGTGCAATAAACAAGAGGATTACTATTTACAGTTTTGTGAATAGTATCATTAACGAGAGTACCATCACAAGACAAGTCAGTATAGGCAGTAATGTTGTATGTTCCCAGAACTGATAAGTCTGCTGGCTGGGCAAAAGTAAACGATACGGTGTCGTTTGAAGCGATGGGCCCGGGAACGGTATCATTCACCGGTGCGCCACCGTTGACAGTGTAGTGAACAGGTATCTGGCTGGCAGGTGCCGTACCATAATTCTTTACCAAAACTGTTACAGGCTCTGTGGCAGACAGCTCTATACCTGTGTTTGGAGTATAAATTTGTTGTATGCTCACATCACAGGCGGGAACTCCGGTAACAAAGGCTGTGTCTGCCAATCTTGCGCTGGAACAGCCAGAGCCTTCAAATGATGTTGCAAGGGCAGGATTAATAGCTCCTATGGTTTGCGTATTTACTGCGCTTGATACTATCCAGTCAGCAGCAACATTATTATCAGAAATAACTCTTATAGAACCTGCAAGGCCTGACATGCTGCTTATGGTTCCTGACCATTCTGTGGCATCTACTCCGTCAGCAGGTGTAAAGGCATACCCATTGGAAGATACGGCATCCACAACGGTTCCGGAGGAATTTTTCAAAGCAAAGCCGCTGAGGCTGCCGGATTGAATCACATCATCACTACCGCCAATATTGTAATATCTGTTTGCAGGGTCGTCCACACCTGAGCCGACGCAAAGTATCATCACTTCGCCCCCGTTAAGGGTTACCTGGGGAATAATGTAACTCCTGTTGCCGACACCGTAAATGTTCATAGTATAATTCTCCAGATTTACAGGAGCAGTACCAAGATTTGAAATTTCTATTAGATCTTCGCCTGTGCACCAGAAAGGATAGGAGCTTGTGGCCCCGGTTCCGGTTCGGTAATGTGTAATTTCTGTAAGTTTAATGTCTGCTATTCCGGATATTGCTTCAACGTAATACACAGTTGTTCCATACAAAATAGGTGTTGTAAATGTCGCTCCCTGGGCAATCTGGGTGCCACCTGTGGGAACATCATACCAATTCAGTGTGTCCGAAGAAACAGGTGCAAAAGTCCCTGCGGTTCCGTAAGGTACTGTTATGTTACTCACAACAGGAGAAGGCGGAGTGTAAAGTAGAGTCACCAAGTTTGTGATGGTATCGTTAAATGAGAACAAGTCCCCGATAAGGCCGACATAAGCAATAATATTATACACAGAATCCTGATTGGCGGAAGTTAAGCCAGCAATCAGGGGTGCTGAAAATGTATATGTCAGGGTGTCTCCCGGCAATATGGTATCCGTAATAATTTCGCTTACAAGTGGAACTCCGTTAACGGTACATATAGCTCCCAGGCTGTCAATGATTTCAAATCCGTTGTTGCGTATGCGTATGGTAACATCTTCAATTCCTTCGGTACATTTAGTAACTGGCGAAGGCAAAGAAACTATTGACGCTTCCCATGGATAGAGTTCAATAAATGCTGTGTCG
The DNA here is from genome assembly GCA_023228145.1 of Bacteroidales bacterium. Classification (NCBI taxonomy): domain Bacteria; kingdom Pseudomonadati; phylum Bacteroidota; class Bacteroidia; order Bacteroidales; species Bacteroidales bacterium. The sequence goes on from JALOBU010000011.1 coordinate 13,604, forward strand.
GGAACACGGGCGCTGGGGCAACCACTGGCCCCACTTAAAATTACGTCATCAATATACCAGCCATAAGCACCAAAAGTTTCACCACTCATTGTGAATGCCAGATAGAAGGTAGGAGAGCCAACATCCTGTGTGTTTATTGTAAGTGTTTGAATACCCGGGTCAATATCAGAAGTGACGGGATTCACAACCCAGCTTGTATTGTGCCATGTAACAAGGTCTGTACTTGTTTGAACACTGATAGAATATGGATAGTAAGAACTATAATGACTCATATAATTATTCCACTGAAGTGTTAAAGAATTATTTCCTGTTGTGTTTATCGGGCCATAATATAAAATATCTGTAACATTTGAAAAGCTGCTTCCTGTGATTTTTGCTTCGTTGGGTGTGCCACCCGCTGATGAAGTTGTTACAATTTCAATATAATCACTGCCTTCTTCCACAGTGCTCCAACCTGCTGGAAAAGTTGCCCCGTCAAAAGGTTCAGTCATGTTCAATCCGGAGCCTGTACTTGCTTCAGCATAATAAATCGTTTCTACAAACAGGGGCGGTGTAACAAAAACACTGCCGGTTGCGATACTGGTTCCTCCCGTAGGAACATTATACCAATACACAGAATCTGCAGCTATGGCTTGCAGGGTTGCAGGAGTTGCATACACAGTGGTGTCGTTAATTGTTACAGGTGGAGCGGGTACGTAAAGGGAGATGATGTCTTTAGCAAGTGAATCATTGTATTGGAAAGGGTCTCCTGTTAAAACAATCCATGCTTGAATAGGAAATTCAATATTGGTGTCTGTAACATAAGCGTCAACAGTTTGTGAAAATGAAAACGTCAGCGTATCTCCGGCAAGTATGGTGTCGGATACGGGCTCCATAACAACCGTGCCTCCATTAAATTGATAGTACGCATTCAGGTTGCCGGTAATAGTGTCAACGCCAGTATTTGCTATTTTAATGGTAACAGGCTCTGTACCGCTAAGACCGCAGCCGGATTCTGGCGCATCAATTGAGATAAGCGCTGCTTCCTGGTCGGGTACGAGTGAAATGTTTATGTCATCAACAGCAATGTAATAAGCGTCAGCCGCGCTATATGCATACCAGCCGAAATAATAATTATCTGTTGTGGAAGGTGTATAAGTTACTGAAGCTTTTTGGTATGTTGTGTTGGTTATAGCAGGCATACTTACAAGCGGTGTTGTCATTGCTTCGGGTGTGGCTGCATTGCCAACTTTTAGGTCAAGGCTTTCCGCATAATCTGCATCAAATGAGCCGTACCAATATTCTATCTTGTAAGTTGAGCCGGCATTTAATTTAAAGCATCGTGAAAACAGCCAGTCGTCACCGGGGTTATAATAATCATATTCATAAAATGCCATGTTGTCCCCGGAATGAGCGTAAGTACTGGATGAATAGGGGAAAGTCCAAGATGAACCATCGGCATTCACATCCAGCATTGACCATTGCGACATATCATCTGTTGGCTCAAATCCCATGGTGTAAGCACCGCTGTAAAAATCATGGCCTGTATTAATGGTATAATTATTTAAAGAGTCGTTTTCCTGAACAGTATCACCTAAATAGCTGACATAAAAATCAAAAGTATAATCACCAATAACCGATAAATCAACCTGTTGAGTAAAAGTAAAATCATAGGTTTCCCCAGGGAGTATGTTTGCTGCAACAGGTTCTGTAACAGGCGTGCCATTATTTAAAATGTAAGTAGCGGTAAGGTTACCGTTAATGGCAAGGGCTCCTTCGTTTTTAATTTTTATAATAACATTTTCTGTAGCGGTAAGTTCACAACCCGATACAGGTGCGATTACTTCAACTATAGCGGCTTCTTGATCCGGAACTAACGAAATGTTGATATCGTCAATATATGCAAAATAATAATCATCAGGACTATGCCCCCACCATCCAAAATAATAGGCTCCTGTTGTAGGCGGTACAAAGGTAACTGATGCTTTCTGGTAGGTGGTATTGGTAAAACTAGCCAAAGCAAGCAGATTTGTTGTCATGGCTGCTGGTGTCGCCGAATTTCCAACCTTTAAATCTATATTTTGCGGATAATAAGAACTTTCAGCTTGGTACCAAAATTCAATTTTATAAGTGGCTCCAGCTGTCATAGTAAAGCAGCGGGAGAACAGCCACTCATCCGCTACAACTGAGGAGGAATTGTATAATTCTGCACAGTTTGAACCAGTATGTGCATAGCCGTTATATGGAAAGATCCAGGTATAGTTATCCCCGTTTACGTCAAGCTTCGTCCACTGTAACATATCATCCGTTGGTTCAAATCCCATGGTATAAGGCCCGTTTGCAAAAACATGCCCGGTATTGATGGTGTAATTGTTTATGGTATCATTAAAATAAACAGTGTCCCCGGTCAGGCTGGCATAAACTTTAAAGGTATAATCACCAACTAATGAAAGGTTTGCCTGTTGTGTGAATGTGTAATCATAGGTTTGTCCTGGATTTATAAGCTGGTTCATGGTTTCATGAACGGGAGTGCCATTGTTCACTTTATAATACAATTCGGCTGTGCTGAAAGGCTGCAATCCAACGTTTTTCACACGGATAACCACATTTTCATTCGCTGAGAGCCCGCAGTCGCTTACCGGCTGAAGCACAGCCAAAACAGCTATATTATAATCAATAACAGTAAATTCATCAGCACCAATATCTGGTGTTGTGCCGTTTCTTGGCTCTCCGTCAAAGTCATCCGTAACAGCAGCAATGGGTGTAGCCAGTTCATTCACTGCAAGTGAAAAACAATGAAGGTCTGTATCTGTAAAGAAATCAGGGTTTGCAGAAACTGAATTTAAATCCTGTGCTGTTGCAGTTTGCCATGCGGCTAAGGTAGTTCTGTCAGATGTAAGATACCCCAAAACACCGGCATAATCTCCACCGGTTGGAGCAAAGTAGTCATTATAATTGATGTTTGTGAAAGCTGTGTTAGTTGCTTCTGAATAAATCGCATAAGCTTTATCTAAAGTGCTTAAGTTATTGGTAATAGCATTTAAAAATATATTATTGCGTATATCAAGTGATGTTACTGCGGATGCTATATAAATAGCTGCGCTTACTGTTGCTGTGGACCTATTTGCAGCCCCGGTCAGGTTTATTGAATTGTAGTATATCTTGTAACCGGAACCTCCATTGATTTTTATTCCTACGTTAATATCGCTGCTTCCTGAATAACCGTCACCCAACATTTGAGAAATAAAATTGTTTGCTATAGTTACATTGGCATCGGCAGCTGCACCTGATGAAAAGTCAATTCCTTTGCCTCCATAACCATATGTTCCTGTATATTTGATATTGTAAATATTATTTTTTGTGAATAGAGTGTTCGTTACACCATCTTCGACAGCTATTCCAAAAAGATTGCTATTGTCAGAAACAATATTTTTGATAATATTCTTTGATATAAGAGAGTTGTCGGCATAGGCAATGTTTATTCCATATTTTGTTATATATTCAGTTGCGTTTTCGCTGCCGATGGTATTGCCTGTTATCGTCAAAATATCATTCACACCGCCGCTTGTGGCTTTTATGTATATCCCGTAATAGGCTTTGTAAATATTATTGTTAATAAGGGAGAGGAGGTTATGGTCATTACCTGTCCCGCTGGAACTGATAGATGTACCTGCTGCATAAATGCCGAAATTAGTTGTAGTGGAGGCTATTCCCGCGCTGATATTGCAGTTTTTAATAGTAACTCCGACACAACCCTGCCCTGTTCCTAAGCTGGCAATCCATATAGCCGCAGTATTGGATGCGGTACTGTCATTAATAATATACATATCCCGCGTTGTGGTGCCATTATTGGAACCATCAAGAATAATGTAATCAGTTCCGTTAAATTTAATGGTACTGTTAATTGATTTTTTTCTGATGGTTACAGTGGCGTTGTCATTAGGCCTGAAAGTAACAGTATTGGTTGCTGATGCGCCATTGATGACATTAAACGTAAGTTGTTCAATATATTCCCCGTTGTTTATTTTAAACACCGTTGGGGCATTAACACCGCAATTATTCAAAGCTGTCTGCACATCAGCAAAGGTTTCAAAATCGGCTCCTGCGCCACCAACGGTATAAGTTCCGCCAAGCGGAGAAGTACAGGCATAAAAACTAGTACTTGCCGTGTCGTTCGCAGGATTTTGGTCTATACTGTCATTTGGCATTTCAGTCCATGCTCTTAGGTTATGTGGCCCCGGGAGTACATTTAAAGTTCCTATCGTAAAAGGTTGTGAGGTAACATCTTCTAAAAGTTCTCCTGTCCATGCAAAATGTGTTTGCAATACTCCGTCCAGTTCCCATGCGATGTTTACTTTTTTCAGAGTATCTCCTGCATAGTTTTTTATGGTAACATTAACAGGCATATTAACGCCCGCAGTGATTGTACCATTTGGTTCAATAATTTGT